>JAOBWQ010000100.1 GCA_025463425.1 Ilumatobacteraceae bacterium
CGGCAGATGGTGAGTGACATCGCGCACGAGCTCCGCAACCCGCTGCTGACCATCAACTGCACGCTCGAGGCGATCGAGGACGGTGTGTACCTACCGTCGGGCGTAGTGATCTCGTCGTTGATGGAGGAGACCGAGCACCTCAACGCCGACGTCACCCCGTGCGTGAAGAAGGCAGGGTTCACGACGGTCAGATCGGAGGGCTCGGTCGATGTCGTCGAGCAGAGCGACGACGCGTACGCCGCGCTCGACGATTGCTACACCAACGCAGTCAACAGCCGGATCGCGCCACCGGTAATGCTCTACCTCGGCACCCGCGACGAAGCGACCGGGCTGTTCACCGGTTCGACACTGGGTACGACGCTGCCGTTGATGCTCGGCCTGTTCGTGCTCGGCACTGCCGCCGCGTGGTTCCTCGCCCGTCGCCTGACCCGCCCCTTGCGACGGCTCACCACCGCAGCCGACGCGCTCGCGTCCGGCGATCTCACCCATCGCGTCGATGTCACCGGCGACGACGAGATCGGCGTGCTGTCGAACGCGTTCAACTCGCTGGCCTCCTCGCTGGAGCGCAACGAGCAGCTCCGCCGGCAGATGGTGAGCGACATCGCGCACGAGCTCCGCAACCCGCTGCTGACGATCAACGGCACGCTCGAGGCGATCGAGGACGGTGTGTACCAACCGTCGGGCGAAGTGATCTCGTCGTTGATGGAGGAGACCGAGCACCTGTACCGATTGGTGCTCGATCTGCAGGACCTGTCCGTGGCCGACGACGGTGGCCTGCGCGTCGAGCTCCGTGACGGCGATCTGGTCGAAGTCGCGTCCTCCGTGCTGGACGCCCATCGACCCGTCGCCGAGCGTGCCTCGGTGACACTGGAGCTGCGCATCGACGGTGCCGTCCCGGTGCGGATCGATCCGTCGCGGATGCGTCAGGTCGTCGGCAACCTCGTCGGCAACGCGCTGCGGCACACGAATGCCGGTGGGCACGTCTCGGTGCGCGTCGGCCCGGGCGAGATCGACGTCACCGACGACGGCGAGGGAATCGCCGCCGAGGACCTCCCCAACGTGTTCGAGCGCTTCTGGCGCAGCGACAGCTCGCGCACCCGTGCAACGGGTGGTGCCGGTCTCGGGCTGGCCATCGCGACCGAGCTCGTCAAAGCCCACGGCGGAACGCTCAGTGTGACCTCCGAGGTCGGCGTCGGCACCACGTTCTCGGTGGCCGGGCTGGAACCCGTCGAACCGTGATCACTCGGCCCGATCGATCGGCGCGATCAGCAGTACTTGCGCACCGTCGGGTACGGGTTGACCGCCGCCCCGCCACCGGGGTGGATCTCGAAGTGGAGGTGGTTGGCCGACGTGTCACCGGTGTGGCCGACGTAGCCGATCACGTCACCCTGGGCGACCTGTCGAGACTGGCCCTCCCACGAACTCAGGTGGGCGTAGTAGTAGCGGTTGCCGTCGTCGCCGACGAGCGAGATCACGTTCCCGCCGAGGGCGTTGGTCTTGAACGTCGCGAACCCGGACACCACGGCCACCTCTGGCGTGCCGAACGCGGCCATCATGTCGACGCCCTCGTGGTGGCGGCCCCCGGAGCGGGCATCGCCCCACGTGTCGCCGAACGCGGTCGGCCCTGCCATCGGGCAGAGGAAGCTGGTGTCGATGACGACGACGGGGTCCTTCGGCGGATCCACCAAGCCGGACGTGCCGTCGGGGTTGTCGACCGAATCGTCCGTCGCCGGCTGAGGCGCGGTCGGCAGGTTGGGCGTGTCCGGCGGCTTGTCGTTCGAGGAGACGGTGGTCGGCGTCGCCGCCGGGATGGCGTTGTCCGGCGCGCCTGCAACGGTGGTGACGGTTCCTGCGTCGATGACCGTGGCCGTCGCACCGCCCGACGAGTGCGACGTGTTCGAGGACGCCTGGGCCGCTGCCTGCGCGGCGGCCTGCTTCGCAGCTGCCTCCGCCTCTGCCTTGGCCTCTTTGGCCTTCTTCGCCGCGACCGCGTCGGCATAGGCCTTCTTGGACTCGGCATCGACCAGGGTGGCCTTGAGCGCCACGAGCTGTGCGAGTTGATCGTTGATCTCGGCCTGCTTGGCGACCATCGTCGCCGTCAGCTGATCGTTCTGGGCCAGCAGCTGCTCGAGCTTGGCCTGTTCGGCCTCGAGGTCGGCCTTGGCGGTCTCGACCTGATCGAGCGTGATCGCGCCGGCGTCGTACGCAGCGGCGGACAGGGCCTCGGTCTGCAGCGCGTCGATCGGGCTGCCGAAGAAGATGTCGGCCGAGTCCGTTCCACCACTCATGTAGCGATCGACCGCGATCTGGGCCAGCTGCGCCTGCAGCCCGGCGAAGTCGGACGACTTCTGCGCCACGTCGGCCTGGGCGACGGCGATCTGACCGGAGAGGTCTCCCTGTTCGATCTCGGCCTGGGCCAGCGCGGCAGCCGTCTTGTCGGCCTTGTCCTGCAGCTGGATGATCCGGTCGGCAACGTCCTTCGACGTCTGCCCCGAGTTCGACGCGCCGACGGTTGCCACCGGGATCACGAACATCACCGCTGCCGTGATCGCGGCGAGGCGCGGCAGGAGGCGCCTGTGCCGAGCGCCAGCCCCACCGCTGCAACATGTCGAATTCATGACGGATCGAGGGTAGCGGGTCCGCACAGTGGTCCGATAGGCGCGGAGCGTGAAAGTTGCCGGTTCACCCGCGGTCACCCGCGACCGCGTTGCTATGCGCCGGTCGACGCCGACGACACCACGAAGCTGACGACGGTCGTCGCACTGCCGCCGACGTTGAGGGTGGCGAAGGTGTCCGCGCCGTCGACCTGGTAGTCGCCGGCGCGGTCGATGACCTGCTTGACGGCGTCCCACAGCATGCGCACGCCCGTGGCGCCGACGGGGTGGCCGAGGCCGATCAAGCCGCCACTGGGGTTGATCGGCAACGCGCCGTCGTGGGCGATGGTGCCGTCCTCGATCGCCTTCCAGCTCTCGCCCGGCGCGGTGAGACCGAAGTGATCGATCGCCATGTACTCGGTCATCGAGAAGCAGTCGTGGGTCTCGATCCCGTCGAGGCCGTGGACGTCGGCAACGCCGGCACGAGCGAACGCATCGGTGATCGCCTGGTTCACATGGGGCAGGACGAGCGGGTCGCCCGCGCTGCGTCGCACCTTCGCGTCGAAGCTGAGCGAGGCGGTGCGGTGGCCCCAACCGGTGATCACGGCGAGGTCGTCGATCGACCGACCGTGTCGACGGCAGTGGGCTTCGGCGAAGGCGCGTGAGCAGAGAACGACACCAGCGCCGCCATCGGTGACCTGTCCGCAGTCTTGGCGACGGACGCGCCCTTCGATCACCGGGTTGGCGTGATCGTCTTCGGTGAAGCTGCGATCGTCGAACTTCCAGGCACGTGTGTGCGCGTTCGGGTTGCGCTTGCCGTTCTCGAGGTTGATCCGCGCGATCTCGGCGAGGTGCGCGTACTGCACACCGAAGCGATCGTCGTAGACGTCGATCAGCTTGTCGAACATGTACGGCCACATGAACTTCGCGTCCTGCCCCTCGTGGCCGATCCACGCCGCCGCACCGAGATGCTGGGCGGCGAGATCGCCGGGCACGTTGCGTTGCTGCTCGGCACCGATGACGAGCGCGCTCTCGTAGCGACCGGCCTCGATCTCGGCCATCGCGGCGAGGACGGCGATGCTGCCCGACGCGCATGCCGCCTCGTGTCGTGAGGCCGGAATGCCCCAGAGCGATTCGTCCATCGTCGCCGGCATCGCGCCGAGCTGGCCCTGCCGGGTGAACAGCTGGCCGAACGCGTTGCCGACGTGGATCGTGCCGATGTCCGCAGCCCCGACCTGCGCGTCGGCCAGCGTGGCACTGACGACCTCGGCGACGAGGTCGCTGATCTCCAGGCCCTCGCGCGAGAAGTTGCGGGCGAAGTCGGTCTGCGCTCCGCCGAGCACGTAGACGGGCGGCGCGGCGCTCACGAGAAGAACCCGGCGTAGAGGTAGATCGTCGCCACACCGTTGACCACCTGCAGGGTCTCGGGGTGCATCTCGTCGGTGACGGACAGCGGGGTGATCCCGAGCGAGTTGCCGTCGCTGTCGAACGATTCGTTGTACGTCGACTGCAACAGCAGCGGCGGCGCGCCGCCGTTCTTGAAGAGCAGACCGTACGAGCAGTCCGGGTTCTCACCGGTGAACCCGCCGGCCGGTGCTGCCGAGAGCACGTCGACCGGGTTGTCGGCACCACCCAGCAGCGGGGCGATGTCGGCCGAGTAGGACGCATCGAACGCCGTGAACAGCGCGGCCAGGTCCGCGCCGTTGCCGGTGGCGTCGTAGGCCTGGCAGTCGTAGCCCGTCAGCCCGACGCCGATCTGGCCGGTGAGCGGCAGCGACACGTCGTACGACGCGGCCTCGATGCCGAGCTCGTCGGGAGCGAACGGGTCGCCGTAGCTGATGCACGAATCGGGGATGACCGTGCACGCCTCGTAGCGGTGCACCGACACGTCGAGCACGTTGGGGTTCGCCGGCGACCACGGCGTCGCACCGGCTTGCACGTCGTAGATCCCGTCGGCCAGCGGTTGGCCCGGAGCGGTCGGCAGCGCCGGTGACGGCACACCGGTCTGGTTGCTCTCGTCCAGTGGCGGCACGACCTCAGGCGGGAACGAGTCGACGGCGACCCAGCCTCCCGGCACTCCAGGTGTGGTGGACGGCGGTGGTGCCGTGGTGGTCGGAGCCGTCGTGATCACCGGCAGTGTGATCGGCACAAGGGTCGTGGTCGGACCTGTGCTCGACGGTTCGGTGATCGGAGGCGCCTCGGTCACCGAGGGCACGACGATCTCGGTGGTCTCCGACCCCGTTGCATCGGCGGCGGTGTCCGGCGTCGAGGGCGAGCTCGTGCCGGCCGAGTCCGAGTCCGCGCGGCCCGTCGACACGCCGCTGTTCGAGCTGCCGCACGCCACAACGGCCAAGGCGAGGACGACGGTGAGCGTCGCTGGCCGCATCACGTGGGCGAGCCCGGAGGAGGTGCGCTTCATCCGGCTGACACTAGGTGCTGGTCGGGTCGCGACCCGCTCAGCGGACGAGCAGGTCCGCAGCGTTCCAGAAGCCCGGCTGCGGGGTGTCGGTGGCACCGCCGGCGCCGTACCGGCCGAGGCGGTCGACGTCGTCGAGCGACAGCATGTCGACCGCGTCGAAGAACAGCGATGGCCCGCCGGCGCGCAGCGCCGTGTCGCCTTCTCCCGGGCGGCGGGGGAGGTTGCTGCTGAGGAGCACGAGCGGGATGTCGCCACGCTCATTGCGCACCGCTGCGGCGCGACCGAGCGCGCGCCAGATCGCATCCGTGCGCTGCAGCCCGCCACGGTGGCTGGTGAACGCGCCGGCGACATCGAAGTACCACGTTGCACCGGCCGCGTCGGTGGCGATGAAGCTGATGGTCACCCCGGTCTTGCGGATCCGTTGCTTCTCGGCAGTGACCGTGAAGCCGGCGTTCTGCAGCGCCTGTTCCGCGAGCCGATGCGCAGCCTTGCCGTCGTGGGCGACCGCGGCGACCGGCCGCGTTGGCTCCACTTGTTGGGCGGCGGCGACACGTCCGCGCGCGATCTCGACGTACTCGGGATCGAGGTCGTAACCGACGTAGCGGCGGCCCAGTCGCACCGCGGCGACGAGCGACGAACCGCTGCCCATGAACGGATCGAGGACGAGATCGTTGCGATAGGTGTAGAGCCGGATCAGCTGCTCGGGCAGCTCGACCGGGAACGGAGCGGGGTGGCCGATCCGCTGCGCGCTCTCGGGTGGCATCTCCCAGATGTCGAGGGTCAGCGCCATGAAGTCGTCCGTCATCACCGTTGCTTCGGAGGGCAACCCCTCGGCGGCGCGTTCCTTCGCGGATCGGGCGCGGTCGAAGCGGCCCTTGCTGGCGATGATGATCCGTTCGCTGATGTCGCGCAGCACTGGGTTGGCTGGACTGCGGAACGAACCCCAAGCGCACGAACCGCTGGCGCCGTCGGCCTTCTGCCAGATGACCTCGCCGCGCAGCAGCAGACCGAGGTCGTGCTCGAGGATGCGGATCACGTCGGCCGACAGGCTGCGGTACGGCTTGCGGCCGAGGTTGGCGACGTTGACGGCGATCCGACCTCCGGGCTCCAGCGTGCGGACGCACTCGGCGAAGACGTCGGTGAGCATCTCCAGGTACTCGAGGTACGAGGACGGCACGCCCTCGCGTTCGAGCTCCTCTTCGTACTGCTTGCCGGCGAAGTACGGCGGTGAGGTCACGACGAGCGCGACGGACCCGTCCGCGACATCGCGCATGTCGCGAGCGTCGCCGCAGATGAACGGCTCGGTGACCGGCACGGGTGCGAGCACGGTCTCGTCGTCGCTCAGCTCCGGGGCGCGGAAGCGGTCGTAGAACGGGCTCGCGTCGTGGTTCTCGCGTGTGCTGACACCGAAGTTCGACGTCGTCGTGGAGCGTCGGTCCTTCTTCACGCGGGATGCTCCGTCACGCCTGGTCGTCCCACGGCGAACACCGTACCGAACACCCGCGCGCCGGATCGCGATGCTCCCGGCGCTCGTCCGGTGCCCGTCGCAGGCACGCGCGGGAGGTGCGGAAACGATGAACGCCGTGAGAACACAGCGACGGATGATCGTCACACGCGTCGTTGCGGAGGCTCCGCCGGGGTAGCGTTCACCCAACATCATGCGTGAAATGACTCGGGAGCTCGAGTCGGCTACGTGGGCGGTCGCCGAAGGGCGAGCCACCGCGGATCAACTCGCTCTGTTCCAATCCGAACCTGACTCGTCGCGGCGAATGCT
>JAOBWQ010000125.1 GCA_025463425.1 Ilumatobacteraceae bacterium
CTCGATGAGCCGGATGACGATGCTCGAGGGTGTGCAGGCGATGCTCGTCGAGCAGGTCGCCGGGATCGACCGGGTCAAGGACCTCACCGACCACAGCACCGGCGCCACCCCGTTCTACAACTGATCGGTGCGACCGCCGCCCTCGCGGGCCGGTGTGCCCCGGTCGTTGGAGGGTTTCCGGTGCACCCGTGTGCACGGCTGGCCCTCCGTTCGGTGGCGGCCGCGGCGGTTGGAGGGTTTCCGGTGCACCCGTGTGCACGGCTGGCCCTCCATCGAGTGGCGTCAGGCCCAGCTGATCCGCACGCTCGTGCGGAAGGCATCGAACACGCTTGCGTCGCCGGTGATCTCGAGTGGGTCGACGCCCTGACGGTTCCACAGGGCGAGGTAGACGTCGGATGCCGGGCCCCGAACGGTGCAGTCGGCGACGATCGTTTCGCCTGGCTCGATCCGCCGTGTGATCGCGGGCTCATCGCTGATCATCAGATGCCACGCCGATGCGTCGTCGGTGAGGTGCACGGCCAGCGTGCGCGACGGGTCGAGGTGGAAGGGCGTGTGCTTGCGAGGCACGAAGCCGACCAACATCTCGTCGACGCCGTCCACGGCGGACGCGGTCTCGAACGGTGTCAGCACGCGCAGGGCGGATTCGGCATCGACGCGGTGCATCTCGGTCTCGTGGGCCTGCCGCCTCGGCCAGAACAGGGCTGGAGCAGGTGCGTCAGCCAGGAAGGTGAACGCAGCGACGTCGTCGGGGGCTTCGCCCAACGCGCGGAGCAGCCCGTCCAGCCCGTCGGTGAACCAGGCGACGAGCTCCTCGTCGCCCGGCAGTGGGCCGAGGTGATCCGCAGGCACCGCCGATGGTTTGGCGATCCCCTCGGCCACGACCAGCGCGGCCCAACGGTGAACCTCCCCCTGATGCAGGACGAGGTCGCGCATCGACCACTCCGGACACGTCGGCACGATGGCGCCCGGCCCTGCTGCTGATGCCGCCATCGCCAGCCGCCGGCCCTCACGCTCGATCGTGGCCAGATGTGCGTCTCGGTCCAGCACGGTTCCTCCCTGCGCGATGCTGCGCCCGCAGCATCGACCCGGATGCACTGTACGTGTCGGCGGCGAGCCCGATCACGACGAGTTCTCGTGGCGTCAGCGGGGATCGCGCTGGGGGCCGCGGATCAGGCGGCCGGGGAGGGCACCGGTGAACTCGTCGTCGGCGATGGTCTGCACGCCCCCGACGAACACGGCGCGGTAGCCCCGTCCGTGCTGGATCAGGCGACGTCCACCTGCGGGCAGGTCGAACGCCATGCGCGGCGCGTCGAACGACAACGCGTCGTAGTCGATCAGGTTGAGATCGGCGCGCATCCCAGGTGCGATCGCGCCTCGATCGCCGAGGCCGTACAGCTGTGCGGTCTGCTGGGTCTGGCGATGCACGACGTACTCCAGTGGCAGCTTCGGCCCCCTCGTGCGGTCGCGGGTCCAATGGGTGAGCATGAACGTGGGCGTGCCGCCGTCGCAGATGGCCCCGCAGTGCGCGCCGGCATCGCTCAAGCCCATCCGCGTCCGGCGGTGCTGCGTGGCGGCGTAGGTCATCGAGAGATCGCCGTAGCTGTAGTTGAACAGCGGCGCGTAGACCATTCCGTTGCCGTCGTCGGCCGTGAGCTGATCGAGCAGCAGCGCCATCGGCACCACACCCGCGGCCCTGGCCCGGGCCAGCACCGATGCGGAAGCATCGGGCTCGTAATCGATGTCCGCGCCCTCGACCGGGTAGACCCGATCGAGCTTGTCGAGCACCACGTTGCGGAAGAACCCGCCGTCGTCGGGGACGTCCTCGACGATCCGGCGTCTACGCTCCGGGTCGCGCAACGCAG
This sequence comes from Ilumatobacteraceae bacterium, assembly GCA_025463425.1. Taxonomy (GTDB): domain Bacteria; phylum Actinomycetota; class Acidimicrobiia; order Acidimicrobiales; family Ilumatobacteraceae; genus WLMZ01. The sequence continues at coordinate 1,863 of JAOBWQ010000125.1, forward strand.
CGAGCCGCTCGGGCATCGGCAGATGCGCGACCTCTGCGTAGGCCGGATGGAACAGCAACGGGTGGAGGCTGCCGTGCAGGCAGTAGAGGATGCCAATCGACCGACCCGCCACCTGGGCGAAGATCGGCAGGCCGTCCGCATCGGCCTGGTCCAACAGCTCGAGCACGTGTCGCCAGACCTCGGGGGCGCTGTCGGGTTGGTTGAGGTTGACCGAGACCGGCTGACCCGTGACCGCCGCGAGGTCGCGCATCCACGGCCACTCCTGCACCGGCAGGCTGGCGTGCTCGGGGGCGAACTGGAACACGCCGTGGCCGGCGCGTCGGATGGCTGCACCGATGCCCAAGAGCTCGTCGGCGCCGGCCGTGGTTCCGGGCACGAGTTCGCCACCCTTGCTGCGGTGCAGCGGCGTGCGGCTGGTGCTGAAGCCCAGCGCGCCGGCACGCAGCGCCTGCTCGACGAGCACCGCCATCCCCTCGATGTCGTCGCTCGTCGCCGTTGCGTTGGACGCGCCGCGCACGCCCATCACGTAGGCACGCAGCGGACCGTGGGCGATCTGGGTGCCGATGTCGAGCACGTGGGGCCGGGTCTCGATCGCGTCCAGGTACTCCGGAAAGCTGGTCCACTGCCACGTGATGCCCTCGGTCATCGCCGACCCGGGGATGTCCTCCACGCCTTCCATCAGCTCGATCAGCCATTCGTGCCGATCGGTGGCGGTGGGCGCGAAGCCGACGCCGCAGTTGCCCATCACGATCGTGGTCACGCCGTGCCAGGACGACGGGGTCATCCACGGATCCCAGCTGACCTGCGCGTCGTAGTGGGTGTGCACGTCGACCCAGCCGGGCGTGAGCAGCAGACCGTCGGCATCGATCCGACGGGTCGCGGATGCCGTCGGTGCCGAACCGGCCGCGTGCACGCCGGTGATCACGCCCCCGTCCACGGTCACGTCCGCCATCCGCTCGGCGCCGCCCGTGCCGTCGACCAGGCGAGCGTTGCGGATCAGGAGATCGGACATCGCACCAGTCGAGCACATCGGCGCACACGGCCTGCTACACAGGTCGCCATGGACACCACCGCCACGACGCCGCTCCGCTGGGGAGCGATCGGGTCGACCTCGAGGATCTACCGCAACGCGCTCGC
>JAOBWQ010000167.1 GCA_025463425.1 Ilumatobacteraceae bacterium
CGGATCGACGGAGTAGTCCAGATCGAACGGGCTCTCGTCGTTCGTCAGCCGGAACAGTGCGTGCGCGAGCCGTGGCCGCTTGGCCAGCAGCCGCACCGCTGGGATGGCGATCTGTTCGACGCGCACGGTGCAGTCTCCCAGAAACCGGCACCTCGACATTCCTCGTCTGGGATCAACCCAAGTCGGACACGATCGTCACGTACTTGGTCACGTCACCGGCGTCGGCATGCTCACCGGGTGGGGCACACACCCACAGCGCCCAGTCACGGGGTGCGAGGTCGGCGGTGAGCGCGTCCAGCGTCTGCACCTTGCCGTTCCGCCAGTCGTGGGCCTCACGGGCACCGTCGAGCCCGATCGTGTCGAGCTCCAGCGTGTCGGCAATCGTGCGGCGCTCCGCGGACGTGTTGATCGCCACCACATAGGTCCAGACCTCGCCATCCTGCGTCGAGGTCGTGGTCGCCCACGCCAGTCGTTCACCCCGAGCCGGCTCGCCGAACAGGCACCCGTCGATCAAGCTCAGCGGGCGGTCGACGTGCCGGATCCGTCCGTCGGTGTCGCACGTGCGCATCACGACCTCGCGGTCGGTGTGCCCGATGCGGTCACCGATGCCCACCGGTCCCGCCGACATGCATGCCAGCAGTGCTTCCAGCTCGGCGTGCTGGTCACCGTCGATCGCATCGTCGCCCGGCAACGGCCGACGGGAGAAGAAGCAGTCCTTGAACGCCCGCAACCCGAGCGAAGCGGCGAGGCGGTTGACCGTCAGGTACCACGTCCACAGCAGCGCAGGATCGGCTGCGAAGCGGTAGTCGTCGCAGGTTCGAACGGCGACCACGTGATCCAGCGTTGCCGCCAGGACGATGTCGGCCGGCGTGGCCATCGACCAGATCAGATCGACGCCCGACTCCTCCGCCAACGCATCGAGGCCGCGCTGCCACGCCGAGGCACGATCGGGTGCGGACCTCAAGGCTCGCACACCGAACCAGTACATCAGCATCCAGTCCTGCTCGATCGCGCACACGCCCCAGCGACGGGCGTCGTCGAACCAACGACGGAAGAACATCGGATCGACGGGTTGCGCGGCCAGCGCGTCGATCCACCACTCCCCGGCCTCCAGGTAGGTCGACTGTGGCGAGACGTGCCGGGAGTGGATGACCATCGGTGGGCGTCCGAGTCGTTCGGCGAACTGCTCGATCGGATCGAGATCGCCCGACGGCGGATCGAAGGCGTCCGATCGTGACTTCCACAGCAACATGCCCGACGGCGGCACTTCCTCGGGGTAGCCGATCTCGGCGATGGGCCGCGGCACCTCGTGGTCGTAGCACCACGAATCCAGCTCGACGGCGTGGATCGGCACGTCGTTCGCACGCAACGCCTCGATCGCCTCGGCCACGCTGGTCCCGATCGTGCGGCCGGCTTCGGTGCGATACCAGTACGCAGCGCCGTTGTCGGTCCAGTACGACAGGTGGGACGTGATCGGGTTCGTGTCGGCTGCGGGGCGTGGGCGGTCACCGCGCACGGCGCGACCCCAGCGGTCGAGGAGCTCAGCTGCGGTCCGGCCGGTGTAGATGCCGAGCGTCGTGGAGAAGCCCTCCGGCACCTCGTCGAGATCACCGTGCCAACCCCACTGGAGCCCGTCGTCGCCGACCACGATCACCTGTTCGTGCGGGTGATCGAGGGGTGCCAACAGGATGTGCATCTCGTCGACGCGCGCCAACAACAGGCCGAGCACCCGTGGCGACTGCAGGTTGTGGGCCGGGCGGAAATCGAAGTCGAGCGACGGCCCGGCAACGACCGGTAGGGCGAACTGGGTGTACGCGAAGCCGAGGTAGCTCGGTTGACCCGCGACGCTCAGAGGAACTCGCGCCGAGGGACGGGAGAACCGACCCGTGGCGATGCCCTTGACGTCCCGGGTCGCCGTCAGGCGAACGAGGTCGACCAAGTCGAGAACCTGTCGATCCAGCACCACGCCGTCCGGCAGCGACTCGTCGCCGAGGTGCACGAGTGGACCGATCACGTCATCGCCCACGCCTCGATCCGCTCAGACGTTGGGGACGGCCTTGACTTCGAGGTGCTTGATGCCGTGGATGAAGTTGCTGCGCAGGCGGGCCGGCGGCGCGACGAGCTCGAAGTGGTCGACCTTGTCGATCAGCACCTCGAACATGATCCGCATCTCCAGCCGAGCCAGGCTGACACCCAGACAGTGGTGCGGTCCGCCGCCACCGAAGGCGAGGTGCGGGTTCGGCGAGCGGGTGATGTCGAACGTGTCCGGGTTCGGGAAGACCTCGGGATCGCGGTTGGCGGCCACGTAGTACATCGCGATCGCGTCGCCCTCTTTGATGGTCTGGCCGTGCAGCTCCATGTCGGCCGTGACGGTGCGACGGAACTGCATCACCGGCGTGCCGTAGCGAAGCACTTCCTCGACCGCGCCGTCGACGTACTTGGCCGGGTCCGACTGGAGCAGCTTCCACTGATCCGGGTTCTCCAAGAACGCGAGCATGCCCTGCGCGGTGGCGTTGCGGGTGGTCTCGTTGCCGGCCACCGCGAGCAACAGGATGAAGAGATCGAACTCGTGCTCGGTCAGCTGTTGATCGCCGTCGGCCTCGAGCAACGTCGTGATGATGTCCTGCTTGGGCTCGATCTTGCGCGCCGCAGCGAGCTCGTTGGCGTACATGTACAGCTCGGTCATCGCGTTGGCCGCCATGTCGTCGGCGCCCTGGTACTCGGGGTCGTTCGAGCCGATCATCGAGTTCGACCACTTGAA
>JAOBWQ010000172.1 GCA_025463425.1 Ilumatobacteraceae bacterium
GCGGCGTGCCCGAACGGCGCGGCCAACCTGTTCACCGGCGCCAAGATCAGCCACCTCAACCTGCTGCCCCAGGGCCAGGCCGAGCGCTACAGCCGCACCGAGGCGATGGTCGAGACGATGGAGGAGCACTTCGGCTCCTGCACCAACCACGGCGAGTGCGAGTCGGCGTGCCCGAAGAGCATCTCGATCGACGTCATCGCGCTGATGAACCGCGACTACCTCAAGTCGAAGGTCAAGAACCGCAAGAACCTCGACCGCATCTGAGGCTGCTCATACTTCGTTCACAGCTCGGTCGCAGACTGGGGGCATGGACGATCGAGCAGCGGTGAGTTGGATCCATCGCAGAGCCGGCTTCGGCCTGGCGCTGCCGGACCTGGACGTAGCGGTGGGGCGTGGTCCCGCCGCGGAGATCGAGGCGCTGCTGGCGCCGGAGGCCGTCACGACGGCTGTTGCCGCTGACCCGTGGCGTGACGCCGACCTGCCGTTCGAACGTGACCGGACCCAGGGCTTGCTGGCGATCACCACATGGCTCGACCACATGACGGCGACGACCACCCCGCTGGTCGACCGGATGGCGTGGCTGTGGCACGGCCACCTCGTCAGCGGCCTCGACAAGGTCAAGGTCGCGCGCTTCATGGTCGACCAGATCCGGCTGTTCCGCAGCAACGGTCTCGGCTCGTTCGCCGACCTGTTGCGCGCCGTCACGATCGATCCGGCGATGTTGATCTACCTCGACGGCACCGACTCCACCGGCGATCACCCGAACGAGAACTTCGGGCGAGAGGTGCTGGAGCTGTTCGCACTCGGTGTCGGCAACTACACCGAGGACGACGTCAAGGCGGGCGCCACGGCCCTGACCGGATGGAAGGTCCGGCCCGCGCTCGGCACGGTCGACTTCGTGGCCCGCCGCCATGACGACGCCGCGCACACCTACCTCGGGGTGGATGGCGTGCACGATCTGGACACGGTCGTCTCGGCGATCATGGCCGGTCCATCGCTGCCGGCGTTCATCGCCGCCAACGTCGCGGCGCCACTGCTCGGCACCTCCGATCCAGCGGTCGTCGCCCCACTCGCGGCGACGTTCGCGGCGAGCGGCTTCGACATCACGGCACTCGTCCGCGCGGCGCTCGACGCGGGTCTGGCCGGGCAGTCGCAACCGATCGTGCTGGCGCCGGTGCCCTGGTTGGTGATCGCCCAACGGGTGACCGGGGGATCGGTGAAGCCGAAGGTCGCGCTCAGCGGGCTGCGCACGGCCGGCCAGGTCCCGATGGTCCCGCCGAACGTCGCGGGTTGGCCCGGCGGCGCGGCGTGGTTCGGATCCTCGACGGTCGTGGCCCGAGCCACACTCGCTGCGGCGGTGGCCGGCGCGGCACCGAAGGACAACCCCGCGCGGATGGCCGCCGACGGCGATGACCTCGACCAGCTCGCGCTCGCCCTCGGTCTCGTTGTGCCCACGTTCGACCCCGCGTCGTCGGCCGCGCTGGCTGCGACCTCGTCCGGTGTCGAGCGTCTGGCTCTCGCCCTGTGCACGCCCGAGTTCGTACTCGCCTGAGATCGAAGGAGACACCATGTCGAACGGATCGATGTTGAACCGCCGCAGGTTCATCCAGCTCGGCGCCGGCGCCGCCGTGACCGCAGCGCTCGCCGCATGCGCGAGTGAGCGGTCGTCCTTGCCGGCTGTCACCGATGGGACGGCGTCGAAGACGCCGGTCACCGCGGGCAGCACCACGAGCGGCCCTGTCGAGACGACGGCTGCGACAGGGCCGGCATCGACGACCGTCACCAGTGTGCTCGGCGACCCACTCGCCAGCGCCGGCGCGGGCAGCTCGAACACCCTGGTCGTCGTGCAGCTGAACGGTGGCAACGATGCCCTGAACACCCTCGTCCCGACCGATGGTCGCTACCGCGACGCGCGGCCGACCCTGGCGATCCCCGAGGCCGACCTCGTCGCATTGACCGGCGCCACGGATTGGAGCCTGCACCCCAACCTCGCGCCGCTGGCGACGTACTGGGATGCGGGCACGGCGGCGTTCCTGCCCGGCATCGGCTTCAGTGATCCGAACCACTCGCACTTCGTGTCGCTCGACCGATGGTGGCGCGCCGACGACCTCACGTCATCGACCGGGTGGCTCGGCCGTTCCGTCGCTCCAGGCGCACTGTCGCCCCTGTACGCGACGGCGCTCGGCAGCGGTGCGCCGTTGCTGCGCAGCGACCTGTACCAACCCGCGGTCGTGATCCAGCCGTCGACGTTCGCCTTTCCGAAAGCGTTGCCCGAAGCGGCGCTGCAGAGCCTGACCGCACCCGTCAGCTCCGACGCACTGCACGCGCTCGCACAGGCGTCGATGACGTCCACGATCGCCGCGGTCGACTCGTTCGCGACGCTGTTGACGCCGGCCGCATCGGACGACAGCGGGGACACCGTCACGTACCGCGAGGGCGGTCTCGATCTCGTGTCCGGGCTCGACCTGGCCGCCCGCTTGGTGACATCCGATGTCGGGGCACGGATCGTCGTGGTGTCGGTCGGTGGATTCGACACGCACTCCAACCAGCTCGCGACACAGGGCGCGCTGCTGGACGATCTCGCCAAGGGCATCGACGGCTTCATGCAGAAGGTCCAGGCTGCGGGTGCTGCTGATCGCACGCTGTTGGTGACGACGAGCGAGTTCGGCCGACGAGTCGCCGAGAACGCCAGCGGCGGGTTCGATCACGGTGCGGGCGGGATGTCGATGATGTTCGGCGGGCGGGTCAACGGAGGCATCCATGGCGCCGTCGACCTCGGCGACCAACTCGACGGCGACGTCCGCCCGACGCTGGATCCGCGCACGATGTACACGACATGCCTCGACTGGCTCGGCCTCGATCCCGTCGCCGCCCTCGGCAAGCGGTACGACGAGGTCGTCCTGCTGCGAAGCTGAGCCAAGATGGGCACATGACGCCATGGACCTGTCCCGAGTGCGGTCGGCTGTTCGCCCGGAACGGGCAGTCCCACGACTGCGCGCCAGGCCTGACGATCGAGGAGTACTTCGCCACCGGTCCGGCCCACGAACGTCCGGTGTTCGAGGCCGTGATGAAGCACCTGGGGACAGTGGGACCCGTCCATGCGGACGCGGTCGCCGTGGGGATCTTCCTCAAGAACCCGCGCAAGTTCGCCGAGCTGCGTCCGAAGCAGCATTGGGTGTCGGTGTCGTTCGCGCTCGACCGGGCCGCGCGTCATCGCACGATCACGCGCAAGGTCACGCCGTACGGCGGCCGGTTCTGGCACACGGCGAACGTCGCCGTTCCGGCGGACGTCGACGCCGATCTCCGTCAGCTGCTGACCGAGGCCTACCTGGACGCGTCGCCCGGCTGAGGCGGGCGTACACAGGGGCCAGGCGCGACGGTCAGGCCCGCGCGACGATCAGCGTCTGGCCGCGGTTGGTGGCCGCGACGTTGTCGGCCTCGAGGGTGAGGTCGAGCCACAGATCACCGGGAGCATCGGGCACGACGAACTGCAGGGTCGCGATGCGTTCGACGGAATCGGCGTCAGCGCTGCCCTCGTAGCTCCACTCGTGCTCACCGTTCGCCCAGCGCAGGTGGGCGCGCAGGGTGGCGCTCTCGATCGCGGTGCGGAGGTCGTTGACGACGTGCACGTCGACGGCCAGCGAATCGCCAGGCGACACCGTTGCCGGAAGTCGGTCGGCCACGACGATCACCGGTCGGCAGGCCTCCGTGACCGCGTGGTAGGCCAACTTCGGTGCGCGCCGGTGGTCGAGGATGCTCCACGAGATCGAGGGGCTGGAGTCGTTGAGCATGAACAGGCAGAAGCCGCCGGCCGGGTGGTACTTCAGCCGCCGGAGTGTCTCGATGTGGTGCCGCAGCACGGCCGACTGATAGAGCTGGGTGGCCAGGCGCCACTGGTCGAACGTGCCGAACGAGGCCGCCGGCGCGTATCGCTCGAGGACCGAGCGCTGGAGTCCGTGCCGTTCTTCGAGCTCGTCCCACGCGAGGTACGGCCATCCGCTCGGATCGATGAACTCGCTGCTGGTCGGCACGGCTTGGGCGCCGAACTCGCTGACGAAGCG
>JAOBWQ010000175.1 GCA_025463425.1 Ilumatobacteraceae bacterium
GAGAGTGTGCCGAGGCACAGAGCAAGGACGTCGGCGTGATCGCCACCGAGCGGGGGTGGAACCTCTACGTCGGCGGCAACGGCGGGATGCGACCCGCACACGCCGAGCTCCTCGCCGAGGACCTCGACGACGCCGCGCTGGTGCGAGCGATCGATCGATACCTGATGTGGTACGTGCGGTCCGCCGAGCGACTGGAGCGCACGGCGACGTGGCAGCGGAAGCTGCCCGGTGGCATCGAGTTCGTGCGCCGGGTGGTGATCGACGACGCACTCGGCCTGGGTGATTCGCTCGAGGCCGACATGTCCCGCCACGTCGCCGGGTACCGGTGCGAGTGGACCGAGACCCTGGCCGATCCGGTGCGCATGGAGCGGTTCACGACGGGCACAGCCGTCGCGATCCGCTGCGCCGACCGGAAGCTGTCGAGCGGTCCTGGGTGGAGTGCGGTGCGCTCCGTGGCCCGCCTGACGCCGAACCGCGGGGTGGCCGCGTCGGTCGACGGCGTCGACGTCGCCGTGTTCCTCCTGGCCGACGGCACGTTGCACGCGATCGACAACGTCGATCCGATCTCGGGCACCAGCATCCTCAGCCGGGGCCTGATCGGGGACATCGACGGTACGGCCACCGTCGCGTCGCCGATGTACAAGCAGCGCTTCGAGCTCGGGAGCGGCTCGTGCGTCGACGTGCCCGGCGTGGCAGTGCGCGTGCACGATGTCGTCCTCGACCGGGGCTGGGTGCACGTCCGGCTCGCCACTGCGCGATGACCACGGTCGTTCCCGTCGATCTGGCGGAGGTGTCGGCCGTACCGGTGCGCCTCGGCGCGAAGCCGTCAGCCGTCGGGGCGCACTCGGCGGTGCCGACCGGCATCTCGACCCGAGGTCCGGAGCTGCTCCCGCTCGAAGCCGGTGAGCAGTACCGGTTCGGGTTCAGCATGAACGCGTGCATCGGGTGCCACTCCTGCGAGGTCGCGTGCGCCGAGCAGAACGGGCTGCCCGCAGGAACCACGTGGCGCCGCGTCGGCGAGATCGAGGGCGGCGCGTATCCCGAGACGAAGCGGTTCCACCTGTCGATGTCGTGCAACCACTGCCTGGAACCCGCGTGCCTGGAGGGCTGCCCGACCAACGCCTACGAGAAGCTGGCCAACGGCGTGGTGGCGCACCACGCCGAGGACTGCATCGGCTGCCAGTACTGCACCTGGAACTGCCCCTACTCGGTGCCCGCGTTCCAACCCGACCGGCGGATCGTCACCAAGTGCGACCTCTGCCAGCCCCGGCTGGCGGAAGGGCTCGCGCCCGCGTGTGTGTCGGCGTGCCCGACCCACGCGATCACGATCGAGCGGGTCGATGTCGCCGCTTGGCGCGCCGACCACGCCGAGGCCGACGCTCCACATCTTCCGAGCGCCGACATCACCATCTCGACGACGCGGATCGAGCTGCCTGCGGACGTGCCGTTGGAGACGTTCTCGGCCAGCGACTGGAACCTGCGCCCCGAGCACCCGCACTGGCCGTTGGTCTGGCTGACCCTCGTGAGCCAGTTCGCGGTCGGTGTCAGCGCCACCGTGGACGGCAGCGGGCAGCGGATCATGGCCGCCGCACTGGCCATGGCGGCGATGGCCGGGGCGCTGTTGCACCTCGGTCGCCCGGCCGTGGCGTGGAAGGCGTTCCGCAACCTGCGCCGGTCATGGCTCAGCCGGGAGGTCGCGCTGCTCTCGCTGTACGGCGGGCTGGCCGCAGCCGCGGTGCCGCTCGACGCGTTGCGTTGGCCCGCAGCGGCCGCCGGGTGCGCCGGGATCTATGCCTCGGCCCGGCTGTACATCGTGCCCGGACGACCCTCGTGGAACAGCCCGCTGACGGTCGTCCGCTTCGGCGCGACCGCCGTCGCGCTGGGTCCGATCGTCACCGGGCATCGTTCGATCGCAGCGGCGGGCACGGCCATCGCACTGATCGCCACGGCGCTCAACTGGGCCCGGCTGATGCGCACGCCGCAGCAGCCGTGGTGGGGAGCGGTGCGGCTGGAGCTGCGCTGGTTCACGACGGCGACGTCGGTCCGGTTCGCGCTCGGCGTCGCAGGCATCGTCACCCTCCTGGCCGGTGCGCCGCTCGCCCTCTCGCTGGTGCTCGTCGCCTGCTGCGAGCTGATCGGCCGATGGCTCTTCTACGTCGCCGTCGTACCGCTGAACATGCCCGGCGCGTTCTGGCGTGGCGCCGCCGGTACGCATCGATGAGCATCGCGTCGATGATGGCCGGCCGGCTCCAGCGCGCCAAGGACGTGCTCGGGTTCGACGACGGCGCTGAGCGCTACACCTACGTCACCGAACCGGGACGCGGGCCCGTCAGCGCCAGCCGCGCGGTCGACCACTGGGTGGCATCGACGTGCGGCTACTGCTCGGTCGGTTGCGGCATCTTGATCGGCGTCACCGACGATCGCGCGGTCGCGGTGCAGGGCGATCCGAACCATCCCGTCAACCTCGGCCGCCTGTGCCCGAAAGGGTTGTCCGAGCACCACTCGATCCACGCCGACGGGCGCCTGCTGCAGCCGACGGTGCACGGCGAACCGGCGACTTGGGATCGCGCGATCGGCACCGTGGTCGACGGCTTTCGCGACCTCATCGACCGGTACGGGCCGGAGTCGGTCGCCGTGCTCTCGACCGGCCAGCTGGTGACCGAGGAGTTCTACACACTCGGCAAGCTCGTCCGACTCGGCATGGGTCTGCACCACTACGACGGCAACACCACGCTGTGCATGGCGAGCGCCGTCGCGGGCTACAAGCGCAGCTTCGGGACCGACGGACCTCCCGGCTGCTACGACGACTTCGGGCTTGCCGACGTGGTCGTGCTCTGGGGCGCCAACGTCGCCGACAACCACCCACTGCTCGCCCCGCGTCTGCTCGGCCCGAACCGTCCGTACCTGATCACCGTCGATCCGCGAGTGACGAAGACCGCGATGCTCGCCGACCTGCACGTGCCGGTGCGGCCGCGGGGCGACATCGCACTGCTCAACGGGATCCTCGTCGTGTTGATCGAGGAGGGGTTCGTCGACGTCGACGAGATCCGCGAGACGGTCGACGGTCTCGACGATCTGCTCGAGCACCTGGCCGGCTGGACCGTGGAGCGAGCCGCCGAGGGAGCCGGGATCACGACCGGGGAGCTGCAGGCTGTCGCCCGCCGGATCGGCGCGGCGGAGCGATGCACGCTGGCGTGGACGATGGGCGTCAACCACTCCGTGCAGGGCACCGAGACCGTGACGCTGCTGAACACGCTTGCGGTGCTGACCGGCAACGTCGGCCGCGAGGGTGCGTCGCCGTTCTCGATCACGGGCCAGTGCAACGCAATGGGCACGCGGGAGGCCGGGTTCACCGCGTCGATGCCCGGCTATCGCAACTACGACGATCCTGCGGCGCGCGCCGAGCTGGCGGCGCTGTGGGGCATCGCCGAGGACCGCCTCCCCGCCGAGCGTGGTCGGGCCTATCCCGACATCATCAACGCGGTCGTGTCCGGGAAGATCAAGGGTCTGTGGATCATCGCGACGAACCCTGTCGTGTCGTACCCGAACCGCGAGACGCTGGAGTTCGCGCTGAAGTCGCTCGATCTCCTGGTCGTTCAGGACGGATTCCAGACACCGACCACCGAGCTGGCCCACGTCGTGCTGCCGGCCGCGATCTGGGGCGAGAAGGACGGCACGTTCACGAACAGCGAGCGGCGGGTCTCACGCGTGCGCGCCGCCGTGCCGCCTCCCGGCGAGGCGCGGTCGGACTTCGACATCTTCTTGGCGATCGCGCAACGCTGGGGATGTCGCGACGAGCTGTTCGACGGCTGGCACCGTCCGCTCGACGCGTTCGAGGAGTGGCGCCGGGTCTCGGCCGGCCGGCCGTGCGATTACAGCGGGATCACGTGGGACCGCATCGACGCGGCCGGCGGGGTCCAGTGGCCGTGCCCGCCCGGCGAGCACGTGCCGATCGGTGGCACCGCCCGCCTCTACACCGACATGCGCGTCAACCGCCCGTCCGGCAAGCCGATGCTGTTCGCCGTGGAGCCGAAGCCGATCCGCGACGCGCCCCGCCCCGACTACCCGCTGCTCCTCAACACGGGTCGCACCGTCGAGCACTGGCACACGCGGACCAAGACCGGCCGCATCGCGATCCTCGAAGGGCTGTCGCCCGAGGCGTGGATCGAGATCCATCCCGACGACGCGAGCGACTTGCGCATCCGCTCCGGGGACTGGGTCGATGTGGCCTCCACTCGCGGACGGGTCGACCGGATCCGCGCCCGGGTGACGGCGACGGTTCGTGCCGGTGAGGTGTTCGTCCCGTTCCACTGGGACGACCGTTGCGCGAACCGGCTCACCGACGACGAGTTCGACCCGATCAGCCGGGAGCCGAACTACAAGCAGTGCGCCGTTCGGGTGACCCGCTCCACCGGCCGATGACCGGACCGCCGGCGACAGCCGTGACCGTTGCCGCGCCCGCGGCCGGGCGAGAACGTCACACGGGCGCAACAACCGGGAAACCGCCCCGACTCTTGTTGCGGCGATGGTGAACCTCATGCTTCGCGGATTCACGGTCGGCATCACCGCCGATCGTCGATGGGACGAGCAGGCAGCGCTCTTCGCGCGTCGCAACGCGACGATCGTGCATGCCCCCACGATTCGCACGATCCCACTCGGATCCGATGTTCCACTGCGCGCGGCCACGGACCGCGTGCTGGCCCGGCGGCCTCGAGTCGTCATCGCCAACACAGGTCTCGGTGTTCGGTCGTGGCTCGGTGCCGCCGAGAGCTGGGGCATCGGCCCGGAGCTGCTGGAGGCCCTTCGCTCGGCGCAGATCTTCGCCCGCGGACCCAAGGCATCAGGGGCGATCCACTCGGCCGGGCTGGAGGTCGCCGGGCGCGCCGCCAGCGAACGGATGAGCGAGTCAATCGACATGGCGCTGGAGGTGATCGAACCCGGCGATGTGGTCGCGGTGCAGGTCGACGGCAGCGGCACGTCGCCGGAGATCGCGCGCCTGCACGACTTCGGGGCCGAGGTGATCGAAGTGCCGGTCTATGAGTGGAAGCTGCCCGAGGACCATCGCCCGGCGCTGCGCCTGGCCGAAGCGGTGATCGCGGGACGGATCCACGCGGTCACGTTCACGACCGGTCCGGCGGCGCGGAACTGGATGGCGATGACCGAGGAACGCGATCTTGCCGAGCCGCTCCGGGAGGCACTCACCAGCGGGCGGGTCGTCGTCGGCTGCATCGGTCCGGTGTGCGCCGAATCGCTGATCCTGGAGGGCATCGGCGCTGCCCACTTCGTCACGCCCGACGCCTGGCGACTCGGTCCGCTCGTGCGATCGGTGGCCGACGCGCTCACCGAACGGGTGGTGCACATCGACGTCCGCGGCGCTCACCTGACCCTCGCCGGCAACCACGTCGACATCGACGGATCGTCGGTGACGCTCACCGACATCGAGGCCCGGTTGCTCGCCCGGCTCTCGACCCGGCCGGACATCGTGCACACCAAGACCGAGCTGTTGCGGGCGGTCTGGGACAACCAGGGTGGCGATCCGCACGCGGTGGAGGTCGCGATCGGGCGGCTGCGCGGCAGGCTCGGTGACGTCGGCTCGGCGATCGCCTCGGTGCATCGACGCGGGTACATGCTCAACTCCTGATTTGGCATTGTTGTTAGGGTGACCTAACATATGACGGTGCACGGCGGACGCGAGGTCATCGATCGCCTCGTCGCCCCGAGCACTGCCCGACGCAGCTCTGGCGAACGCGGTCGGCGGCGCACCGCGCTGGCTGCCGGCCTGTTCGTCGCCGCGGGGGTGCTCGGCGCCGTCGCGCTGCTCTCGATCGCGTATGGCTCGAAGTCGATCCCGCTCGGTCGCGTGGTCACCTCGTTCACCCACTACGACCCGACGTCCAACGATCACCTGATCATCCGAACTCTGCGCGTGCCGCGCACCGTCGTCGGGCTGATCGCGGGGACGTGCCTGGGGCTCTCCGGGGCGATCATGCAGGGCCTGACCCGCAACCCGCTCGCCGATCCCGGACTCCTCGGCGTCGACGCCGGGGCGGCGTTGTGCGTGGTGATCGGCATCTCGGTGTTCCACGTCGACAGCGTGCGCGGCTACGTCTGGTTCGCGTTCGCCGGAGCGTTCATGGCCTCGCTGGTCGTCTACGTCCTCGGCTCCGCGGGTCGAACCGGCGCGACACCCGTCAAGATCGCGCTGGCCGGCGCAGCGCTGTCGGCGCTGTTGTGGTCGTTCACCTCCGGCGTGCTCGTGCTCGACGCGGCGACGCTGGACCAGTTCCGCTTCTGGCAGGTCGGCTCACTCTCGGGCCGCACCAGCGACGTGGCCTGGCAGGTCGCGCCGTTCGCGATCGTGGCCGTCCTCGTCTCGCTCGGCACAGCGCGCACGCTGAACACCTTGGCGCTCGGCGACGACACGGCTCGGTCGCTCGGGATCACGCTGGGCTGGTCGCGCGCGCTGTGCGCCTTCGCGATCGTGCTGACCGCCGGGACTGCGACGGCGATCGCCGGCCCGATCGGGTTCGTGGGCCTGACGATCCCCCACGTCGTGCGCAAGTTCACCGGGCCGGATCACCGTTGGCTGCTGCCGTACTGCGCGCTGCTCGGCCCGATCCTGCTGCTCGGCAGCGACATCATCGGACGTGTCGTCGATCGCCCGGCCGAGATCCAGGTCGGGATCGTCACCGCGGTCGTCGGTGCCCCGTTCTTCATCGCCCTCGTCCGGCGAAGCCGACTGGCGCAGCTGTGACGGCGCCGACGACGACAACCATGACGGCGGCCGGCGATCCGGTCGCCGCGC
>JAOBWQ010000182.1 GCA_025463425.1 Ilumatobacteraceae bacterium
CAGTTCGATCGCAACGACATCGCCCTCGGACGTGGCAAGTTCCGCGTGCGCGGCGACACCATCGAGGTCCACCCGAGCTACGACGAGACAGTCATCCGGATCGAGATGTTCGGCGACACGATCGACCGGATCACCGTGGTCGATCCGCTCACCGGCGAGCAACTGCGCGAGATGAACCGGGTCCAGGTCTTCCCGGCCACGCATTACGTGGCCGGTGAGGAGCGGATGCGGAAGGCGGTGATGGGCATCGAAGCCGAGCTGCAGGAGCGCCTCGCCCTGTTCGAGTCCGAGGGCAAGCTGCTCGAGGCCCAACGCCTGCGGATGCGCACCCAGTACGACCTGGAGATGATGCAGGAGGTCGGCTACTGCAACGGCATCGAGAACTACTCGATGCACATCGACGGCCGGCAGTACGGCGAGCCGCCGTTCACCCTCATCGACTACTTCCCGAAGGACTTCCTGCTCGTCATCGACGAGAGCCACGTCGCGGTTCCGCAGCTGCACGGCCAGTACATGGGCGACCTCGCCCGGAAGAACCAGCTGATCGATCACGGCTTCCGCTTGCCGAGCGCGAGGGACAACCGGCCGCTGCAGTTCGAGGAAGTGCTCGAACGCATCCCGCAGTGCGTGTTCCTCTCCGCCACCCCGGCGGCGTACGAGCTGAAGGTGTCCAACCAGGTCGTCGAGCAGATCGTGCGGCCGACCGGTCTGATGGATCCCGAAGTGGTCATCAAGCCGACCAAGGGCCAGATCGACGACCTCATCGAACAGGTCAACGCCACCGTCGCTCGGGGCGACCGCGCGCTGATCACGACCTTGACCAAGAAGATGGCCGAGGACCTCACCGAGTACCTGCTCGAGCAGGGCATGCGCGTGCGCTACATGCACAGCAACATCGACACCATCGCGCGCATCGAGACCCTGCGCGGCCTGCGCCTCGGCGAGTTCGACGCACTGGTCGGCATCAACCTGCTCCGCGAGGGACTCGACCTCCCCGAGGTGTCGCTCGTCGCCATCCTCGACGCGGACAAGGAAGGCTTCCTGCGCAGCGAGACCTCGTTGATCCAGACGATGGGCCGCGCCGCTCGAAACGTCGACGGCCAGGTGATCATGTACGCCGACAAGATCACCGCCTCGATGGAGCGGGCGATCGAGGAGACCCAGCGTCGGCGGATCAAGCAGATGGAGTACAACGAGGCCAACGGGATCAACCCGCAGACGATCCGCAAGGCCGTCGGGGACATCCTCTCGATGCTCCGCCCGGACACCGGGTCCCCGCTACCAGGCAAGGACAAGCGTCGCCAGCGCGAGCGCGACAAGGTCCAGCGCGAGCTGAAGACGCTGCCCCAGCAGGAGCTCGCCCGCCTCATCCAGACGCTCGAGGAAGAGATGCACGAGGCATCCGTCGAGCTCCGCTTCGAGTACGCCGCGCGCCTGCGCGACGAGATCCAAGAGCTGCGCCGCGAGCTGCGCGACGCCGGCTGATCCCCCCGTCCGAACTTCCCCAGCCCAGATAGGTTCGACCCGATGGCCGACAAGATCATCGTTCGCGGCGCCCGCGAGCACAACCTCCGCAACATCAGCGTCGACCTGCCGCGCGACAAGCTCATCGTCTTCACCGGCCTGTCCGGTTCGGGCAAGTCCAGCCTCGCGTTCGACACCATCTACGCCGAAGGGCAGCGCCGCTACGTCGAGTCGCTGAGCGCGTACGCGCGCCAGTTCCTCGGCCAGATGGACAAGCCCGACGTGGATGTGATCGAGGGTCTGTCACCGGCGATCTCGATCGACCAGAAGTCGGCCAGCCGCAACCCTCGGTCCACGGTCGGCACGATCACCGAGGTCTACGACTACCTGCGCCTGCTCTACGCGCGCATCGGTGTGCAGCACTGCGTCAACGACGGCACCCGGCTGCAGCGCCAGACGCCACAGCAGATCGTCGACCGGATCCTGCTGATGGAGGAAGGCACCCGGTTCCAGGTCCTCGCTCCCGTCGTGCGCGGCCGCAAGGGCGAGTACAAGACCCTCCTCGAAGACCTCGCCGGCCAGGGTTTCGTGCGCGCCCGCATCGACGGCGCGATCGTCGACATCAACGAGTTCCTCAAGCTCGACGAGAGCCTGGCCCGCTACGAGAACCACTCGATCGACGTCGTCATCGACCGCCTCGTGCGACGCGAGGGCATCGAGCGCCGGCTCACCGACAGCCTCGAGACCGCGCTCAAGCTGGCCGACGGCGTCGCCCAGATCGAGATCGTCGGTCGCGACGGCGAGATCGACGACACCCTCACGTTCAGCCAGCACTTCGCCTGCCCGCAGTGCGGCACGTCGTACGAAGAGCTGGCCCCACGCAACTTCTCGTTCAACTCGCCGTACGGTGCCTGCACCGCGTGTGACGGGTTGGGCACGACGTTCGAGATCGACCCGGAGCTCCTCGTCCCCGATCCGGACCTGTCGATCAACGGCGGCGCGATCGCGCCGTGGCGGGCCGCGCACACCCAGTACTTCAACCGGATGATCGAAGCGGTCGCGGAGGAGTTCGGCATCGACATCGATGCCCCGTGGAGCGACATGACCCCGAAGCAGGTCAAGGTGATCCTGCACGGCGTCGACGGCAACCTCAAGGTCAAGTACAAGAACCGCTACGGCAGGGTGCGCG
>JAOBWQ010000188.1 GCA_025463425.1 Ilumatobacteraceae bacterium
GGCAGCTCAGGGGCTGTTTTCGGATTGCTGAACTGTGCACTTTGTGTATGCCGCCCGTGACACCGGCTGATACAGTTAAGAACAGCTAGAGAGCCGCAGAGACCGCAACGTCTTTGCAGTTAACCGAGAAGGCCCACCCTCTTGACAGGGTGGGCCTTCTTCGTGTATGCGCCCTCGCTGGGAGTCGAACCCAGGTTGGCACTGAGCTAGAGAGCCACAAAGATCCGCTATCGAGAGCAGGCTCATCTTATCGCGCGGGTATGACAGGGGTGTGATTTGGGATCACACCTGTTCCGTTGACGTGCAGTGGATGCGACCGCCAAGCTGGCGCTCGTGAATTGGGACTACGACGTGCAGGTATTCGATCCGTGGAAACAACTGGATCTCGGGCAGATGCTCCGTGATCGCGGTGCAGTCGGTTGGGAGCTGATCGTCTGGGAATCCCTGCCGCAACAGGTCGGGCCGCCGATGACGCTCATGGTGACGAAGCGCCCCGCCCCGAGCTATGCGCCGCCGATCGAGATCGCAGCCGGATGGCTGCCCGACCCCTCGCAACGGTTCGCTACTCGCTACTGGGATGGGCTGCGTTGGACCGAGCACGTGATGGACCACCATCACAAGGCGTCGACCGACCTGCCGTATGTGAAGTCCTGATCCCCTTCGAGCAAGGTATACACGGCCACGCCTAGTGATCTTCGCTGGCTGGTCGGTCCCAAGAGAAGAGCCCCTCGCGGCGCTGGCGAGGGGCTCTTCAAGATTCACGCCCGTAACCTCTGAACTCCCGACCTCCGTGTCCTTCGGCTTGATAAGACCCTATCTACTACCTTTCAGCGCCTTCTTCGCTCGGCGCCTCAGTCTCGGACCGTCCACGAACAGGAAGCGCAGGCTCATGCCCACGCCGTTCCCATTCTTGGCGATGATCCGTTGGACTTCGGATTCGAGGAAGTCCTTGCTGAATGTTGCATCTCGCTCATCGAGGAGATTGTCGGCCATGAACCCGTACAGCTTCTGGAGGAAGCCTGCGAGGTGCACAGCTATGTCGGGCAACAGCATCGACAAGAACGCTCCGATGCTGAAGCTGGTTAGAGCAAGTAAGACCGATTGCAATTGCACGTGGTCTCCTCACTGTGGTCTGCGTTTCACCGATCTGATGAAGCGCTCAGGTGCCTCGGCACCCGACGGTGGCGGTCATCTAGCATCGCGAGGCGCGATTCGATGTCCGCAAGGTTGTTCGATAGCGATTCCACAAGCGCATCGATTCCTTCATCGGTGATGAAGAATTCGAAGGGCGGCCGTCCGAACGATGTCGGCCCACCTTTGCGGCCATCCACGTAGCCATCGCTACGCAGGTTGACCACGTACTTGTGCACCGCGGAGGTCTTGAGGTTGAGTGCGGTCTCGAGTTCTTGGGCCGTGGCAGGCCCTTCTTCAGCGAGTCGCAGCAACAGCGCAACCTCAGATGCTGAGACGGTCAACTAGGCCCCCCTTGAAAGGGTCGCTTGATCCCAGCAGACGACGAGATTGATGTGGGTGGTGTTCATGATTCTCCTTGCGTTGGGTAACTCGTGGTCGCCCGGTGACGGCCGCCCACGTGCTTGTGTTTGGATGTAGTCAGCTCATCAAGACCTCCATGGAGAGAGGCCTTGCAGGACCTCGCTCCTGTCTTGATGAGCAACCTCATCCTAGACTTCTTCTTTCCTTCGCGCAAGAAGTATAAAGAGAGGTTGATTTGAGATGCTTGGTGGGCCGAGGACGCCGAGCCAGATCAGCTCGGCGCCTCAGGACTATGCGGCTTCGGCAGACTGCCGTCGCTGTGGTGTGGGACGCCGTGGGACGAAACCCGACAACACCCAACACATGGGCCCTCTCGGGAGTGGCTCGACCTGGGCTGATGTGTCGATAGTTGCCACGAATGACCCCTCAAGACAACTCATAATCCCTGGGTCGTGGGTTCGATACCCACCCGCCCCACGGGGTGTGCGCGCATGTGTGAGCCGATGGCTGATCGAGCGCCGAAGCTGGTCGATGCGCACCCCGCCAGGAGCCCTCGAGCAGCGAACTACGATCGCCCCGAATGCAACCTGGGGGTGCAGTGATGCGTGAGGTCGGGATCGACGACGAACTTCGGCAGATGGTGGCTGCACTGGCCGAGGAGGTGCGCGGCCTGCGCGCTGAGATTGACCGGCGCCGGCGCGATGAACCGATGTCTGCAGATGCGGCCGGCGTGACCGCCGATGTCGATTCACCGGCTGTGACCAGTCGACGAGGTTTGCTGGCGCTCGCGGGAGGCGCAGCCGCCGTCGCCGCAGGTGCAGTGCTCGGTGGTTCCCAGCCTGCTGCGGCGGCGAACCTCGACCCGATCGAGATCGCGGCGACGACCGCGGCGACAGGGGCCGTGACAAGGACGCTGGTCGACTACTCGCAGACATCCGGTCCTGGCGATTACTTCGTGGTCACGGACTCGGCGCCCGGATCGACACCGACGATGGACACTGTGCTCGGTGCGTACAACGCTGTCGGCCCGAACAACGTCGCCGTCTTCGGTCAATCGACCAGGAACAATGGAGTCGGTGTGACGGGTCAATCGACGGGCAGCACAGGCGGCATCGGGGTGTACGCCCACGCGACGGGAAGCGATGCGATCGCTGTGTTTGCCGTGGCTCAGGGTGCCGCGACCTCCGGCGTCTATGCGTACTGCGGAGGGACGAAACCCGGCCACGCCCTGGTCGCTGAATCGATCGGCAATCCGGACATGGTTGCAAACGGGACCGGTGGCGTGTGGCTGAGACAAAGGGTCGCTGTGGGTCCACCGACGACCGCCTTCATCGCCGGGGAGATCGTCAGAGACGGAAAGAACGACATCTGGGTCTGCACGGGCACGAGCCCGGTCCAGTGGCGGCGGGTCGCCACGGTCGACGACCTCACCGCGACGAATGCTCAGGTCGCATCGGTCGCCGCGCAGGCGACGGCTTTGAGTGCTCAGGTCGGTGCGATCGCCCACCCTGCGTCGTTCGTTCTGATCACACCGACGCGGGTATACGACTCACGGCTTCCGACCCAGCCTCCCGGGAACACAGGGGGAACGATCGAGACGGGACAGAACCGGGTCGTCAGCATCGCCAACGGCATCGACCTCGACAGCGGAGCCGTATCGGTGGCGAACGTCGTTCCCGCCGGAGCAACAGGCATCGTGTGCAACTTCACCGTCGCGGGTCCACGGGGTGGTGGCTTCCTCGCGATGACCCCCGGCGATGCCAGCGCTCTCTCTGCGTCGACGATCAACTGGACGGCGGGCACCGCCAACCTCGCCAACGCAGCCACCGTGAAGCTCGACTCGAACCGGCAGGTCAAGGTCTTCGCCGGCGGCGGTGCCAGCACCGACTTCATCATCGACATCGCCGGCTACTACATCTGACGCTCGCCCCGGTATACCCTCGGCCGAGGGCGGAGCGAAGGGGCGATCATGGCGCAACGATGGGTACTCAGACTGGCGGTGGCCGGGGCGGTTCTGGCGGCTGCAGCAGGAACGGTTCCGGCAACGGCAATCGCTGGAACGGTGGAGGCGGGTCCCGCGACGGGGCTGAACGCCGTGCAGCACATCGTCGTGATCTACGAGGAGAACCACAGCTTCGACAACCTGTTCGGCAGCTGGCCCGGCGTCAACGGGCTCTCCTCGGCGGACGCGGCGCACACCGTGCAGGTGGGCGTGAACGGCCGGCCGTTGGCGTGTCTACCGCAGAACGATGCGAACCTCAGCACGCCGCCGCTCGCGGCGAAATGCACAGATTCGTCGACGACGCCATCGACAACGAGCGCGTTCGTCAATGCTCCATTCACGATCGACGACTATGTGGCTGCGACAGATGTGACATGTCCGAACGGGGTGATCAAGAACAGTCCCGGGGCAGAGGCCGGCGGATGCACCAAGGACATGCTCCACGCCTTCTACAACGAGCAGTATCAGATCGACGGCGGGAAGCTGGACCGATTCGTGGTGGGCAGTGATGCCATCGGCTTGACGATGGGTCACTACGACACGGCGAAGTTGCCGCTGTACAAGTACCTGACCGGCGCCGGTGCGCCGAAGTACGTGGTTGCGGACAACTTCTTCCAAGGGGCGTTCGGCGGCTCGTTCCTCAACCATCAATGGTTGGTCGCCGCTCAGACTCCCGTCTTCGCCGGCGCCGACAACTCTGGCGGAGCGGGCGACCTGCACAGCGTGCTGGGCGCCGACGGCAGTGGGTACAACCTGCCCCTCCATCCCGCTGTCGGCGTGCAGGAGAGAGCGCTCTCCGTCGGCAAGAATCCAGACGGCACGTGCAAGCAGGCCGTGACGACGGTGTGTGGTGACTACGCCGTCAACACCGTGCAACCGCCTTACCAGCCGACCGGCGGAGGCACGACCCTGCCGCCGCTGACCTCGAGCAACATCGGGGATGAGCTCTCTGCGGCGAACGTCGACTGGGCGTGGTACTCCGGAGGGTGGAGCAACGCCGACGGAGATGTGAATGCGCCTGGATGGACAAATGGAGCCGGACCGACGTGCAGCGACCCAGCCGTGCACAGCGGCGCAACCTACCCTCACTGCGCCGACAAGCTCTTCCAGTACCACCATCAGCCGTTCAACTACTTCGCCAACTATGCGCCGGGCACCGCGGCCAGAGCTGCTCATCTCAAGGACGAGGCCGAGTTCCTCAGTGCAGTGAGTGCCGGCACGCTGAAGGCAGTCAGCTTCATCAAGCCCGTCGGCGAAGAGAACGAGCATCCCGGGTACTCCAGCACGCCCTTGAGCCAGAGCCACCTGGTGGACACGATCAGGGCGATCGAGAGCGGCCCGCAGGCCAGCAGCACGATGATCATCGTGACCTACGACGAGTTCGGCGGGCAGTGGGACCACGTCTCGCCGCCGACCGGGGCCGGCGTGTCCGACCAATGGGGACCGGGAAACCGTATTCCCGGGCTGGTCATCTCTCCGCTGCTGCCCGTCGGCGGCGTCGACCACACTCAGTACGACACCACGTCGATCCTCGCGACGATCGAGGCGCGCTACGGCTTGGCGCATCTCAGCAGCCGTGACGCTGCGGTGAACACCTTTGCCGGCGACCTGACACCGGTTCCGGCCGGAGCATCTCAGTACATGCCGCTGACGCCGACCCGCATCTTCGACAGTCGCCCGGACAGCTACGTCGGTTACTCGGGCGCGAAGCCGGCGGCCAATGCGGACATCAGGGTTCCCGTGACCGGAAGCGGCGGCGTTCCCGTCGGGGCCACAGCGGTCGTGCTCAACGTGACGGCCACCGAGGCCGCGTCGCCCGGATTCGTCCAGGCCTTCCCGACGGGCAGCGGCACGGCCGGCTCGTCGTCGACCCTGAACGTGGAGCGTGTCGGGCAGACGATCGCCAACTCGGCGATCGTTCCGATCGGGTCCGACGGCTCGATCACCGTGCACACCCAGCCGTCCGCTCACCTGATCGTCGACGTTGCCGGTTACTACGTGCCGGCGATCGGCGCGGTGGGACCGGGTCGGCTCAACCCTCTGGCCCCGACCCGCATCTTCGACACCCGAAGTGGGTCTGCCGTCAACTTCAGCGGTGCGAAGCCTGGCGCAGCGTCGACGACGCGCGTGGCGGTCACCGGCAAGGGGGGAGTGCCGACGACCGGTGTCGAGGCCGCGGTGCTGAACCTCACGGCCACCGATGCATCGGGCGCTGGCTTCGTGCAGATCGCGCCGGCGGGCCAGCTCAGCCCGGGAGCGTCCTCGAACCTGAACCTCGAGCGCATCGGTGAGACCATCGCCAACCAGGTCGTCGTGCCGGTCGGCGCCGGCGGCTCGGTCGACATCTACTCGCAGTCGGGCACCAACCTCGTGGTCGACGTTGCCGGGTACATCACCGACTCGACCGCGACTCGGGCGACCGCCGGGCTGTTCGTGCCCGTCGCTCCGGGCCGCTTGCTCGACACCCGTGCCGGGAGCGCCGTCGGCTACAGCGGCGCGACGCCCGCCGCCGGGGCCAGCATCACCGTGCCTGTCGCAGCTCGGTTCGGGTTGCCGTCAACCGGCGTCGCTGCGATCGCCGCGAACGTGACGATCACCGAAGCGGCAGGGCCGGGGTTCGTCCAGACGGCTCCTGCAGGCTCGCTGCACCCGGGTGATTCGTCGTCCGTGAACGCCGACACGACGGGCCAGACCATCGCCAATGCCGCAATCATTCCGGTCTCCGCAACTGGTTTCGACATCTACACCCAGACGGGTGGACAACTGCTGACCGACGTGTCCGGGTGGTACTCGAGTTAGAGGGCGCGCCGGTTGAAACTGTCGTTGACCGTCCACCGGTTGTTCGGTTGGCACTGTTGGCCATTCGACGGCTGTCAGCGATCGGCAAACGGACGTTCGCCAGACGGCATCCCGACGTGTTTCGGCAGTCAGCCCGGAAGGACACCAGCCGGGAGCTGTTCGATGGCCTCAGCCTCACTGAGCCGCGCGGCTTGCTCGACCACGTCCTGCGGAATCCACTCCGGAAAGGCAACCGTCCGCGACCGGTGGGCGCCGCCCGATGTGTGTTCTTCGTGTATCGACGCGAGCGCGCCAGGTCCGATCTTGTCGACGAGACGTACGAGGGCGGGCCAAAGTCGCCGGTGAACGAGAGCGAGCTTCCCCTTCACGAGGCGAAGCCGAACCACGTCGTTCGATGCTGTCGCCTCGTTGAGCACACGGAAGATCTCATCGTGCTGCGGGTGCGACCACCAACTGCCTGTGATCGGGCCGCCGACGACCAACTCGGGCAGGTTCACGACGGTCCCCCGTGCTGACTGGAGCACGACGCCGTATTGCTCGACGACCTCGACTCCGTTCATCACGAGCCCATTGTTGCACCGACGCGTCCCTGAACGACGGGGACGAAGCGATCACGACGGAGGTGGATCTCGGAGCCATCACGGTGAGCATTCACCCACCCCACTGAGTTTCGTCAGCAGTCCGACGTCTCGCCGTACTTCACCGCTCCGAGGTTCGCATCGCCTTCGCCGATCGGAGTACCAGGTGCTGGGTCCTGGCTGACAACCACCCAGTTGCTGTCGACGATCTGCATCCGACTCGCGCCTGTTGCGTCGAAGCTGCGGGAGTAGAACACGCCAGTGACGCTCTGGATGAGGTCTTGAGCATCCTGGAGGTTCATGCAGACGACATCGGGCATCCCGGCCGACGCAGCGATCGGGGGCGATGTCTCCGCAGGGAACGTGGCGACTGGCGCCTCTGTCGACGCAGGAGCCGGTGTGGCCGGTGTCGCGCCCGCCGCCCTGTAGGCGGCGAGCTGCGAGGAAAGGACATCCAGAGTCGATGGTTCGGAGAGGATGAGGCTCGAACACAGGTCGCGGAGCTTCGACGCGTCTTGGCCGACGAAGTTCCAGAGATCAGCGGCCTTCGACTGACCGAGGATCGCGCCGATCGGGATGAACTCGATGCAGTCGGCGATCAGCTTCTCCGGGGACGAGCCATCGACGGTCGTCGTCGTGGCCGGCGCAGCCGTGGTCGTCGCAGCGCTTCGCGGCGTCGTGATGGCGACGGCGGTCGTCGAGCTCGGGGCTTCGCCTGCGGTCTGATTCGAGCTGCACGCGCCGAAAAGAAGTGCACTCGCCGCGAAGGCGAGTGTGACGTGCTTGATCTGCATTGAGGACCCCTCTTCGTCGAGCGCACATCGTCGCGTGATGGTGCGCCGGCACTCGAACCGGAGTGCATGTGACGTCGTCGGAACCCACCGTGGGCCGCGGTGAACGGTCGGCACGCACAGTAGGGATCTGGACGTGTGACACACATTGGGTTGAGGTTCGGCGAAATCGGCCGATACCAGGAGCATGACCGCAGATGTCTGCTCCCGGTTCGACCGCACCAACCTTCACCGGTCACGTCGCCGCGCGCTGATCGCGCTCACCGCAGGGATGACCGTACTGGCCGCCGGCGGCTGGTTGCCCACCGCCAGCGCTGCCTCTGCCGACCCGGCCGCTTCGTGCGCCGACGGCGGGGTCTGCTCGCTCGGTGACGTCGGTCCCGGCGGCGGCATCGTGTTCTTCGTCAAGGGTGACGGCGCCTTCGCATCGTCACGCGTGGTGCCGGACACGAGCCCGGCATGCGTGGCGAACAGCACCGCCTGCTCGCCGCACACGATCAGCGTCGCGCTCACGGCCGACCAGCAGGCCGCATTGCCCTTCGACGTCCTCGAGGTCGCCCCGGTGGCGGCTCAGGTCAACCGAGCGTGGAGCACCAGCACGACCGACGTCGCGGCGGCCGATGCGTCCCTCGTCGGTTCCGGACAGACCGACTCGCAGGCCGTCCTGGCGGCGTCCCCGACAGAGGACAACGCCGCGACGTCCGCGCTCGCCTACAGCACCGCGACGGCCGCCGATTGGTACCTGCCGAGCGCCGACGAGCTCGCGCTGATCCTGATCCGCGCCGATGTCGACGGCACGGCGATGGGCGCGTTCGGCACGACGCTGTGGTCGTCGACGCAGCTCGACGCGACCAACGCGCTGGCCATCGACGTCGCCACAGGCCAGCTACAGCACACCGCCAAGTCGACGCTGATCGGCGTCCGCCCGATTCGCGGGTTCTCGTCCCCGAGCTCGACGTCGACGAGTTTGACCTCGACCACTTCGACGTCCACCACCAGCACCTCGACGAGCCTCACGAGCGTGGCCACGACCACGACGACCACCACCACGCCGGCGACGACCACCACCTTCGCGACGCCGACGGCCTCGCCAGGCGCAGGCAACCAGACCCTCGACGCGCCGGCAGTGGTGACCACGTCCACCGCCGCGGTCGCCGACGGCAGCACCGCGACGCGCAACAACGTCGCTCTGTCCGATGCGACGACCACCTCGTCGACCTCGACCACAGTGGCCGGCAGCACCGCGCCGATCACCGAGAGCGACGTGCTGGCGATGCCCGTGGCCGACCTCGGGGCCCCTGCAGCGCCGACGGCCGGCCAGCAGGTGACCGTGCGGGCAACCGACTTCCCCGCGTTCGGTGTCGGTCAGCTGTACATCGCGTCGGACCCGGTTCTGCTCGGATCCTCGGTGGCCGACGACTTCGGGACCATCGCGATCACGGTCGTGCTGCCGAACAACTTCACCGGACAGCACTCGCTCGTGCTCTACCAGCCGTCGAACCACGTCGGCAGCCGCCAGACGATCACGTTCGCATCGCTCGGCGCGATCTCGGTGGACTCCGCCGACCTGCCGACGACCTCCACCGTGTACTCGCCCTATTCGTCGACGACCCTGTTCGGCAGCGCAACGCCCGTCACCGACGCGAACGGCAACGTGATCGC
>JAOBWQ010000214.1 GCA_025463425.1 Ilumatobacteraceae bacterium
CTCGTCGTCATGACGGCTGAGCTCTGCCTGGAAGCGTCGAAATGCACCGGACCCGTTGATCTCGGCCTGCAGTCGCGAGGCAAGTCCAGGTCTGTCGATCGTCGCGATGAACCGCTCCACCACCGCGTACGCAGCCCGCGAACCGGCACCCACAACCGGCAGCCAGCGGTCCGAGTCGTCGGCATCGAAGTCCTCGGGTCCCTGATCGACATCGAACATCTCATCCGGCCACACCGTCGCGCCGGCGAGGTCAACGTAGGACACACTCGCCGGGGATTGATCGAGCGCTTCGCCAAGCTCGTCGAGATCGACCGCCAGAACCACCAGCTCGGAGGTGGTCCCGTCGCGGACATGCACGAGCTCGGCGATCAGTTCCGGATCACCGGACCAGTCCCGCCGCGAGAGCGAATCGATCATCGTCAAACACCACAGCGATCAACTCACTCGACGATGAACAGCGAACGACAGCCTGTCCCGCGTGCTGCAAGCCGTCGTCAGGAACGTCGCCGGCGAGGACCCTTGCGACGAGGGTGGCATCGTGGCCAGCCACACGAAGCTCCCTCACCCACGTGCCACGGCTCACCCCTGTGGCCCCTCGTCATGCTGCTCGTCGACGCTGTCGCGTCGGACCGCGGCGAGCTGGCGGGCCTCCTCAATGATCGAGTCCTGGATCGCGATGAACTGCGCTGCGTCCGCCTGGCATTGGGCGCAGATGAAGACGTCGCCCGCAGCGTTGCGGCCGCCACGAATCCGAGACCGATGACAAACAGCGCAGATCCCAGCAGAGTCAGCCACGCCGACATCTTCGCACGTTCCCTCAAACCAGCCTGTCGGCCCCCGGCGCAGAACGCGCTCCGGGCACGCGCACAGAACGTGCGGTCCGCTGCGAAGAACGAGCGCGGATCCGGCGTTCTGTGCTGGCTGACCCACCGGGCTGTGCTGACGTCACGACGAGATGATCGACGCGAGGGTTTGGCTGGCGTATGCGTCGGCGCCCGGTACCGCGTGCGCGTACCGGTCCAGCGTGGTTGAGATCCGTCGGTGGTCGAGGCGGCGCGAGACCACGACAATTGGCACGCCGGCGTGGAGCATCTCGGTTGCCATGAAGTGGCGGAGGTCGTGGAGGCGGAAGGCGCGCAGCCCGGCCGCGCGTCGGCTGCGGAGGAAGTTCTTGGTGACCCGGTTGGGCTTCCACGCAGTGCTGCCGTTGTCGTCGGTGAAGACGAAGTCATCATCGATTGGCGGTTGCGGCAACGTCTCGTGGATGTGGGCGATGACTGCGAACGTGGTGGGGTCGATGTCGACGACGTGGCTGCGTTTGGTCTTGGTCGTGGTCAGGACAGGCCCGTTGGGGCCTTCGACCCAGCCGCGCCGGAAGGACACGCGAGCTCGTTGGAGGTCGATATTGCCCCACCGCAGGGCAAGCACCTGGGCTCGGCGCGCACCTGTGATCGCCGCAATCGTGACGAACGCATGGAGCAACGGATCGCGTTCCGCGATGTAGTCGAGGAGAACGCGCAGTTCGGATGGTGTCGGCGGGCGGATCTCGTTCGGCGTCTGCACTATCCGATGCGCTCGTTCGGCTGGGTTGTCCCAGATCCATCCCCAACGCATCGCCTGAGCGAGGCTCGATCGCAGTACGACATGGATGCGGGCGAGGGAGCCCGGCTTGAGCGGTTTTCCTCCGACTCCCCCGCTTCGGCGGAGCCTGACGTAGAGCGCGTCGATGCCGGCGGGAGTGAGGTTGGCGACCAGTACTTCTCCGATGTGTGGATGCAGGTAGCGATTGAGCACGGATCTGGTTTGTCGAATGGTGGTCGGCGCCCATCCCATCTCGGCGATCGCGAACCAGGCCTCAAGTAGCTCGCTCATCGGCGAGCGGACGCCCACAGAGCGGGACGATCGAACGCTCGCGACCATGGCGGCCAGCTCGTTCTCCGCGTGAGCGCGAGTGCCTCTGACGGTGGCGGTTCGGTCGATCCGACGGCCGGTGCCGGGGTCGGTCGCCACGAAGACGCGAAGTTCCCAAGAGCCTGAATTGCGTTGACGTATCGAGCCATGCACGCATGGATGATCGCGATCCGTGGGTATCCGTGTGGGCGCCGTGGGCGGCGAAAACGCAAGAACCCCTACCCACGTTCACCGTGAGCAGGGGTTCAATCGAGCGGATGACGAGATTCGAACTCGCGACCCTCACCTTGGCAAGGCGGCGGGAGCCCTCCGCCGGGTCCGCCGCACTCCGTTGAGCAGGCACTCCCCCGTCTGCCAGACCGCCCAATCCGTAGAGTCGGCGCCTCTCCGCCGGCTTACGTTTAACGCATTAAACCTCTACCGACGCCAACCAGCATCGACGGGCGTCGGGTGCAGCGGCACTGCACATCACGGCGGCGAATGAGCAGGTATTCGCGGAGCCGTGCGCCCGGAGACGGTTACGCGCGGAGGACGGTGGCCGCGTCGGGTGCACCACCGGTCAGTCGCGACGATCCCGCGGTGCCAAATCCGTGTGGAGGCATGGTGACCTTTCGGCTCGGGTACCAGGAAGGGTATGAACGTCTCCATCGTCATGGCCCAATTGATCGTCTCCGACTTGGATCGATCCGTCGACTTCTACTCCCGGTTGTTCGGGAGGGCACCCGACGCCAGCCCGATGGAGGGCTTGCGCGAGTGGTATTTCGACAATGCCGGAGCGATCCAGGTATACGAGGAGTCCGAGCGTGCCGGTGTCTCCGGGGCGACGATCAATGTCGGCGACCTCGACGCTGAGTTGGCGGCGCTGGACGCCGCGGGCATCGACCATGAGCCGCTGGTGGAAGCCAACTACGTCCGCGTGGTCCAGCTCGCCGATCCTGATCAGAACCGGATCGTGTTGACCGGGGCCAAGTAGCGGGTGACCGCGCCTGTCCGATGAAGATCAGTGCAGTCCTGTGCCGACGATCAGGCTCGATTGGCTGTTCGGCGATCGGCAGGGATGATTGACAGGCACGACAAGTGGAGATGCCTGCTGTCCAGATCCGGATGCGCTATTCGTCTGGTGCGGGGATGCTGATGGTCCGTCGCACAACTCCCTCGGCGACCTCGGTGAGGCGTAATCCCCGGCGGCGGGCATACCGGCGCAGATGTTCGAACGCTTCGTCGAGCGGGACGGCCCACCGTTCGCCGAGCACTCCCTTGGCTTGTTCGATCCGGATGCGGCTGGTGAGCGCTGTCTGCAGACCGGATGCGGCCGAGATCGACCGTGCGAGGTTCCGTTCCTGCAGCACGCCGACGGTCGCGATGTCGGACAGCGCCCCAACAAGTCGAGCGTCAGCATCCGGAAACGTGCCGACACCCAACCTGAGTAGGTTGAGCGCTCCGATGACCTCGTTGCGCAGCTTCAGCGGGACGCTGTGCACGGCTCGGTAACCGACCTTCAGGGCTTGCGGGATGAAGATCGGCCATCGTTGCGGTTCGGCTTCGAGGTTGCCGGAGGCCACGACAACGCCGGAGCGATACGCATCGAGGCATGGGCCATCTTGGTTCTGCAGCTCGAACAGCTCGAGCATCCGACTTCGTTCCGATGAAGAAGCCACCGCGTGGAGGTGACCGGATGGTGCTGCAAGCATCACGGCGGCCTCGTCTGCCACGCTGAGATCGCAGCACTGCTCGGCGAGATAGGTCAGGAACTCGATGACGTCGTAATCGTCGACGAGCGTGTCGGACAGATGGACGAACGCGTCGATGACCGCAAGCTCCCGGCCTTCGTAAGCGGCGGTCGGCTGATCACTCATCGGCCACCCAGGACTCGAGTCGGAACCGGTGATCGAGGACGTCTCGTGAGATGTCGGTGACCTTTCGGTCGATCGCGAAGGCGACGGCCCGCAACCGCAACAGCGCTTCTTCGACCGTGATGTCCAGTTGCTCGGAGATCATTCCGCTCGCACTGTGAACGATCGAGGGGTACGCCCACTCGTCGACGGCATCGGCTTCGGCTGCTGCTCCCGAAACATCGCGAACTGCGGTGCCGAGGCGGTCAACCGTGAGCGCAGCAAGGTCGGCGAGGAGCATGGCGTCATTGACCTGGTCGCTGTCGAGATCGCCGCGAGAGGTGGAATAGACGTCGAGCGCTCCGATGGTCACGCCACCAGTCGTCAATGGAAACGCAAACGCCGCAAACACGCCCTGTGCGGCGGCGGCGGGCGCAAAGTGCGGCCACCGCCTCCTTGCCCGATCGGAGGTCAAATCGGGCTCATGAAACGGTCGAGCCGTGCCGACCACTTCGAGGCATGGGCCTTCGGCAAAGGCGATTTGCAGCGACTCGACATCGGCTGATGCTGGGCTGGATGCTGCAACCATCTCGTGACGTCCCCGAAAGATCCGCGACACTCCAGCACCATCTCGTGCCACCGCCTGAGCACAGACCACGCAGATCCGTTCTGCGACCGGGTGAGTCAAGATCGGATCGTGCAATGCAGCGAGCAATCGTTCGAGGCGGTGCTGGTCCATACGACTCCCTTCCTGTACCCCTGAGCTGCCTGGAGGAACGATATTCGCGACCGCGGCGAGGCTCACGGTCGAGTGCCTCCAGTGGCTCCCATTTGAGCGTCAGACGAGCGGTTCACGGTTGACCGTCTCACGCGAGGGGTAGCCCGTTTGCGGATCAACCACTCACGAGGAGACAGCGGATGGAGATCGGGTACACGTTGATGACCGAGGAGCACGGACCCGTCGAGCTCGTCGAGATCGCCAGGCGGTCCGAGGCTGTGGGCTTCGATTTTCTGGTGCAGTCGGATCACTTCCACCCTTGGGTGCCCGAGCAGCGACACTCACCGAACGCCTGGGCGCTCATGGGTGCCGTCGCGGTGAGCACCACCACGATCGGACTCCAAACCTTCGTCACCTGTCCGATCCTGCGCTACCACCCGGCCATCGTCGCCCAACAGGCGGCCACCATCGCGCTTCTGTCCAACGAGCGGTTCACGTTGTCCGTCGGCGCGGGCGAACGACTCAACGAGCACATCATCGGACGCGGTTGGCCACCCGCCGACGTACGCCACCGCATGTTGCGCGAAGCGCTCGACATCATCACGACGCTGTGGACGGGTGGCTACCACTCCTACCACGGCACGTACTTCGACCTCGAAGATGCTCAGGTGTTCGACCTCCCCGACCGCCCGATACCTCTC
>JAOBWQ010000219.1 GCA_025463425.1 Ilumatobacteraceae bacterium
AACACCAGCACCGAACTCGCCGACAGCTTGCGGTCGCTCGGTGACGAGTACCTCTTGGATCGGGCGTTGTCAGTCCGCGGACCGAGCGGCCGTCAACTCGACAGGTTGCGGAACGGACACCGCCGCCGCGCATGCGACTTTACGGCGGCGCCGACGGCGGCCGGCCATCGTTGCGGCCGCAACGGCCCCGACGAGGAGCGCCGCGAATCCGAACACGGCGATGCCGGCGGCGGTGCCGAGCCCGATGGCGGCGAGGAAGCCGAGGGTCGGTCCGGCGCAGCACGCTGCGCAGGCCGCTGCTCCCACTCCGACGATCGCGACGGAGTCCTTCTTGGCGCTCACGACGGCTCGCCGAACAGCGCGGCGACGATTGGCGACGCGTCGACCGGCGCTCGGACTTCGAGCGCCAGACCTCGATCGTCGATCGTGATTGAGAACCGGAAGAACTGACAGCAGTGCTGCTCGGCCGTGACCAAGCGCATCAACTCCTGCGTCGAGACGTCTGCGGCGAACTCGCATCGGACTCCGGCGTCGATCGGGCGGCGACGGACGACGTGGGCGAGCAGGCGTTGCCACTCGATCATCCGGCCGGTGACCGACGGAGCCGACAGCGTGCATGCAATCGCCGGCACCGGTTTCGCCGACAGGGTCACGTGCTGGGCGACGATCACGCCCGCGCGAGTTCCGGGATCGGAGATGCATCCGCAATCCGAGTCGCACGCGCCTTCCGGCCGGTGACGTTCGAGCGATGCGGCAGCCGACTGCAGTTCACTCGCAAACGTCACCAGCTCCGCGATCTGAGTCTGGGCAGCGACGATCTTGTCGGCCACCAGGGTTCGAAGTTGATCCTGCACCGGCCCGCACCGACCACCATCCCAAGCGGTCGCAAGACCGACGATCTCCTCGAGCGAGCAACCGAGCTGCTTCGCCCGAGCGATGAAGGCCAACCGCTCCAGTGTTCGCTCGTCGTATGTCCGATACCCGGCCGGCGTGCGAGCCGACGGCGCGAGCAGACCAATCTGCTCGTAGTAGCGAAGCGTCGCTGCCGTGAACCCACTGGCTTCCGCCATGTCTTTGATCCTCAACCCTGCGGTCATGCTCTGCACCGTAAACCTTCATGTCCACATGAAGGTCAAGCGGAATCTCCCGTCGCAGCCTGCTGACGCTCGGCCTCTACGATTTTCGACGTGGCACGACGTGCAGACGCCGACGAGGACGTCTGAGTCGATCGACGAGAGGACTTGCGATGCATGAACGTCCGGAAGATCTGCG
This sequence comes from Ilumatobacteraceae bacterium, assembly GCA_025463425.1. Taxonomy (GTDB): domain Bacteria; phylum Actinomycetota; class Acidimicrobiia; order Acidimicrobiales; family Ilumatobacteraceae; genus WLMZ01. Next base: position 1,273 of record JAOBWQ010000219.1, read on the forward strand.
TGCGATGCAGGCGGTGATCGATGCGAGCTATGCCGATGCAACCCCGCATCTGCTCGGCATCCACGAGCCCGAACGCAGGCTCGACGCAGCTGCCGTGGCCGAACAGCTCGCCGGGATGCGGCTCCTTGCTCTGGCGACATCAACTCGCGATGGCCGGCCCATCGTGGGACCGGTCGACGGCGTCTTCTACCGCGGGCTCTTCCACTTCGGGTCGTCGCCGGACTCGCTCCGATTCCGTCACATACGCGAACGGCCGGCAGTGAGCGCAACCCATCTGCCAGGTGAGCACCTCGCCGTCACCGTCCACGGGACGGCGGAGATCATCGACCTCAACACGCCAGACCACGCCAAATTCCGACAGACCCTGCTCGACATCTACCTCCCCAGGTACGGCGACGAGTGGCTGCCGATCCTCGAGGGCGGCACCTTCGCTCGCATCCATCCACGCCGCATGTTCACGTTCTCGATGCCAGAAGGGGAATGAACGACGCCGCAGCAGCTCACCCGTCGGCCGGGAGGCGGTCGATGACCGCCGCCGAGACGTGCACGCTCTGGATGGGCGACACGAGGGCGAGCGCCGACGTCGTGCGAACGATCCCGGGCAGCGCGAGCACCCGCTCCAACACGTCGTGCAGATGTTCGTTCGTGCGCGACACGATCCTGCAGAGGAGATCGCCAGGACCGGTGATCTTGTGCGTCTCGAGCACCTCGGGGATCTCTGCCAACCCGACGATGACGTTCGCCTCCTGGCCCTGCGCGATCTCGAGCGTCGTGAACGCCAGCACGCGATAACCGAGAGTCGCGAGGTCGACGATCGGTTCGTAGCCGGCGATCACGCCTGCGGCCTGCAAACGGTCGAGTCGGGCTTGCACGGTGTTGCGCGCGTGACCACCGCGCCGCGACAGCTCGAGGACGTTCGGCCGCGTCACGGAGTCGAGCGAGGAGATGAAGCGGTGGTCAGAGGGCGTCATGCACAGCAGTTTGGCGCACATTCGACCCGAGGGAGAGCAGAGTGCTCACCTTCGGGCGCCTCGGTTGCGCACTAATCGCGGTCGTGGTGAGATCCGACGATGAACTCACTCGCGTCCGCCGACACCTCCTTGAACGAAAGGGCGTCATTGCTCGGTTGGGACTGCGTCGAGTTCTGGGTCGGCAACGCGCGCACGACGGCCGGGTTCCTCATGTCGGCGTTCGGTTTCGAGTGCACGAGCTACGCCGGTCCGGAGACGGGAGTGACGACGAAGGCGAGCTACGTCCTCGAACAGGGCGACATCCGGTTCGTCGTCAGCGGCGCGCTGTCGGCCGACTCACCGATCGCCGAACACGTCCGCAAGCACGGCGATGGCGTCCACGACCTCGCCCTGCGCACGACGGATGCCGCTGCTGCGTTTCGAGCAGCGATCGAGCGTGGCGCACTGCCCGTGCGAGAGCCATGGACGGAAGCTGACGAGTCAGGGGTGCTCGAGCTCGCCCAGGTCGCAGCATTCGGCGAGACCGTCCACACGTTCGTGAACCGGTCTGGCTACGAGGGCACTCGGCTCGAGCCCGGATATCTGGCCGACAACCTGCCGTCCACCACCGTGGGGCCGAGCGTCGGCCTGACCAGGATCGATCACATCGTCGGCAACGTCGAGAAGGGACGGCTGGCCGAGTGGGTCGGCTTCTACTGCGAGGTGTTCGGCTTCGATCAGTTGCAGCAGTTCGACGACGCGCAGATCCGCACCGAGTACTCGGCGCTGATGTCGACCGTCGTCTGGGACGGAGCCAAGATCGTGATGCCGATCAACGAGCCGGCAGATGGCCTGAAGAAGAGCCAGATCCAGGAGTACATCGAGCACTACGACGGCGCAGGCGTGCAGCACATCGCCCTGCGCACCGACGACATCGTGTCGTCCGTCCAGGCGCTGCGCGACCGGGGCGTTCGCTTCATGCGGGTGCCAGACCAGTACTACGTCGATGCCAAGAGCCGCCTCGCCGCGTTCGACCTCCCCTGGGCCGACCTGCAGCGGTTGAACATCCTGGCCGACCAGGACCGTGACGGCTACCTGCTGCAGATCTTCACCGAGACGATCACCGATCGGCCCGCCGTGTTCTTCGAGATCATCGAGCGCCGCGGGGCCAAGGGCTTCGGTGAAGGGAACTTCAAAGCGCTCTTCGAGGCCATCGAACGCGACCAGGACCGCCGTGGCAACCTCTGATCGGACGGTCACACGATGACGTGGGCACCGATCCCGTCGGGGTCTCCCTTCTCGATGGCGAACCTGCCGTTCGGAGTTGTTCGGTACGGCGGCTCGGACGGACCCCGGCCGATGGTCGTCGTCCGCATCGGTGATCACGTCCTCGATCTCGCCGCCGCCGGGATCGAACCCGCGCTGACCGAACGGGCCACGTTGAACGCACTGATGACATCGGGACGTGGCGCGGCAATCCGCGCGCGTGCCGGAGAGGTGCTCGAGGGACCCGAGCGCGTTGACTGGCTCCGCCCAGTGGCCGATGCCGAGGTGCTCCTGCCGGTGGCCGTCGGTGACTACGTCGACTTCTACTCCTCGCTCGATCACGCGACGAACCTGGGTCGGATCCTGCGTCCGCACGACGAGCCGCTGCTGCCCAACTGGCGCCAGCTGCCGGTCGGCTACCACGGGCGCGCCGGGACGGTCGCGGTGAGTGGCACGCCGGTGATCCGTCCTGACGGACTGGTCGCGGGAGCCGATGGCGTCGGCCGTCTGGAACCGACCGCTGCCCTGGACTTCGAGCTGGAGGTCGGCTTCCTCGTCGGCGGACCGCGAGCGTCACGCATCGCGCCGGACAGCGCTGACCGCCACGTCTTCGGCGCGGTGCTGCTCAACGACTGGTCGGCGCGTGACATCCAGGCGTTCGAGTACCAACCCCTCGGTCCCAACCTGGCCAAGAGCTTCATGACGACCATCTCCCCCTGGGTCGTGACGATGGACGCACTCCGCCCGTTCCTCGTCGAATCGTCGCTCCAGGAGCCGACACCCGACCCGTATCTGCGGATGGAGCGACCATGGGGTCTCGACCTCTCGCTCCAGGTCGACCTCAACGGCCAGACGGTCACCACGACCAACTTCGACCGCATGTACTGGACGTTCGCCCAGCAGCTGGCGCACACCACGATCAACGGAGCGACCACCGGGGCGGGCGACCTCTTCGGGTCCGGGACCGTCAGCGGCCCGACATCGGATGAGCGCGGGAGCATGATCGAGCTCACGTGGCGCGGCGCCCATCCGCTCACACTCGCCGACGGCTCGACCCGCTCGTTCCTGCACGATCGAGACACGGTCACGATGCGCGGCTTCTTCGGCGAGAAGGCGGGGGGTCGAAACGAAAGAGTCGGGTTCGGTGACCTCATCGGCACGGTCGCTGCATCCGACGTCGTCGCTCACTCGACAAGTGGAAAGGCCGGCCGTGCCGCACTATCGCGCTGAGGGCGACATCCCTCGCAAACGCCACACCGTCCATCGGGTCACCGGCGATGTCGTGTTCGAAGAGCTCATCGGTGCCGATGGGTTCTCCGGTGCATCATCGTTGCTCTACCACCGATGCTCGCCGAGCGCGGTCGTCGGGATCGACGCCATCGATGCCGACCCGGCCGCCTTCCAGCCGAACCATCCCGTCCGGCCACTGCACCTGCGCACGGGGATGCTGGACACCGACGACTCGGTCGATTGCGTGACGGGCCGACGAGTCCTGCTCGGCAACGCAGACATCGAGCTCGCGCACGTGCGCGGGTCCGGCCGCAGCGCTCTCTATCGCAACGTGATCGGCGACGAGCTGATCTACGTGCAATCCGGGTCGGCCACCCTGGAGACCTCCTTCGGTTCGCTGGCGGTCGGAACGGGTGACTACGTGCTCGTCCCGATGTCGGCCGTGCATCGTTGGGCCGTGACGACACCGTCGATCGAGCTGCTGGTGATCAGCGGCAGCCGGCACATCACCATCCCCTCGCGCTACCTCTCGTCGGAAGGTCAGCTGCTCGAGGGCGCGCCGTTCAGCGAGCGCGATCAACGTGGTCCGGTCTTCGGGCCGCCGGCCGGCAACGTCGAGGGCGAGGGTGTCGACGTGCTCGTCCGGACGCGTCACGGGATGTCGAGGCACGTCCACGCAACCCATCCCTTCGACGTGATCGGGTGGGACGGCTGCCTCTACCCATGGGCCCTGAACATCGGCGACTTCGAACCCGTCGTCGGCAGGATCCATCAACCTCCGTCGGTCCATCAGACGTTCGCCGGCAACGGGTTCGTCGTGTGCAGCTTCGTGCCTCGGCTGCTCGACTTCGACCCGAGCGCGGTGAAGGTCCCGTACCACCACGCCAACGTCGACACCGATGAGGTGCTCTTCTACTCGGCGGGAGATTTCGTGAGTCGGGCTGGATCCGGGATCGGTGTCGGGTCGATCAGCGTCCATCCGGCCGGGTTCGTCCACGGTCCGCAGCCGGGCAGCTTCGAGCGCAGCATCGAGGCCGACCGCACCGGCGAGACCGCGGTGATGATCGACGTGTTCAGCCCCCTCGGCATCACCGCTCAGGGTCTCCAGGTCGCAGATCCCGAGTACGCATGGTCGTGGTCACGGCAACCGTGACATCAACGCCGGAACCGGTCAGCGCCCGAACCTGTCGAGGTAGTCGTGCAGTGACCGTTCGGCGTCGGCAAAGGAATCGGCGGCGAACAGCACGTCCTGGAACGCGGTGATGTCGTACGTGCGCCTCGACATGGCTGCCGGATCGAAGGACTCCAGCGCGCTGGCTCGAAAGGACTGGATCTCCCCGAACGAGCTCAGCAGGCCCGCACCGTAGGTCCGCAGCTGTCCCGCCTCCCAAGCGACACCGAACTCCAACGTGAACCAGAAGACTCGACTGAGCTCCTCCATCTGCGCGTCGGTCGACGCGCGCAGACTCGCCCGTCCGGCGGCTTCGTACAGGGCCGCCAGCCGTGGCGACGCAAGCGCGTTGGCGTGACCGATCATCTCGTGGATGACGTCCGGCTCCGGTGTGTAGAAGGGCACCGACGGATGGCGCACGTACTGCGTCGACAAGAACGTTCGCTCGCTCAACGAGCCGTAGAAGGTTCGGATCGGCACCAGCCCCGGCACGGCGCGCACCCGCCAACCCGTCAGCGCGTCCAGGCGTTCCGACACCCAGGACAACTGCGGAACCCGATCGGCCGGGAGGCTGAGCGCGACGACACCGGCCCGGTACTCGTCGACGGCGTACTCGGCGTGAAGCGGTGAGAGCGCCGCACTGACCGTGCGCCAAACGTCGTCCTCGGCCGGTGTGTAGACGATCGCCGGGGGCGATACGGGCGAACCGCCGATCGATGCTGCGGCGATCTCGTTGCGGCGAGCGAGGTAGCCATCGTCGGTCACGCCGGGGTGATCGATCGGCAAGGCGACTCTGCTCGAGCTCATCCGAAGATCATCCCACCAGAGCGACGAACCGCCTACACCGCCGACGGTCTTTCGTATGATCGCGCAACATGAGGACCCTTCCTGCACAAAACGTCGAATCGAATGGGCCAACCGAGCTTCCGATCCGACAGATCGACGACCTCGATCGGGCGATCATCGACGCACTCGTCGCCGACAGCCGGCTCTCGCTGACCGACCTGGCCAACACGGTCAACCTGTCACGGTCGACGGTGCACGGACGCGTGCAGCGGCTCCGCGACGAACACGTCATCACCGGCTTCACCGCGACGGTCGACCATGCCGCGCTCGGCCTCGGCGTCGCAGCACTGGTGCTCATCGACATCGATCAACACGACTGGCGCGTCATGCGCGACCGCCTGGTCGAGATTCCGGGTGTCGAATACCTCGCCATGTGCGCGGGGCGGTTCGACCTCTTCGTCCTCGTCCGTGCCGACTCGATCGCCTCGATCAGGGATGTCCTGCTCGACAGGATCCAGCGCATCGATGGTGTGCGTTCGACCGAGACGGTCTTCATCCTCGACGAGGTGCACGCCTGACGCCTCAGGCGCGAGCTGCGTCCATGATCTCCGGACGCCCCATTCGCCAGGTGACGACGAGCTCGACCCGGACGAGCCTCCAATCGCCTGCAACACGCTCCAGGCGGTTCCGGTAGTGGCCGCCGACCGTGTAGTAGGACTCCGGATCCGCAGGATCCAACACGTGGTGGGCTCGTACGTACATCGTGATCCGAGCCCGGTCGCCGTCCAGATCCACCAACGGGTTCGACATCATGTGCTGCGTCGCAGCGAGGCCCTCGAACATCGGCTTCACCCCGGCCACCCAGCGATCGGCCGCCATCGTCGCCGGCGCTTGCCCCGGCCCGAAGCTCGAGAAGTCGAACTCGACCTCGTCAGCGAAGACCGAGCGGTACATCGCCCAGTCCCGAGTGTCGACCCCGGTTGCGTACCGATACACGCACTCGGCAACAGCCAGCTTGTCATCTGCGCTCATGTCGCCACGTCCTCTCTCGCTGCTCCCCGTGGCCGCGCCTCGGGCGCCCCCGATCAGGCCCGACCGACGGCGACGATACTGGTGCCACGCCGCGCTGATGTTTCGAGATGGCCAGTCGGGGTACGCGTGGTGGGATGAACGAGGATGGATCGGTCTCGCCGACGCGCACCGCGGAAGCGCTTCCGCTGGTGGCAGACCGCTACCAGTTGACGAAGCGGATCGCATCCGGCGGCATGGGAACGGTCTGGGTCGCCGAGGACGTCGTCCTCGGTCGCGAGGTGGCAGTGAAGATCCTCCGTGAAGACCTCGTGGAGTCCGAGCAGTTCCTCGAGCGTTTCCGAACCGAGGCTCGACACACGGCCGCACTCGTGCACGGTGGCATCGCCGGCGTCTACGACTACGGCGAGGAACGGATCGGCGAGTCGACACGTGCGTACCTGGTGATGGAACTGGTGCGCGGCGAAGCGCTCTCGGAGGTGCTGCAGACGACCGGCCCGTTCGATGTCCCGTCGACGTTGTCGGTGGTCGCTCAGGCTGCCGACGCACTCCAGGCCGCTCATGCGAACGGCGTCATCCACCGCGACGTGAAACCGGCGAACCTGCTCCTGCTCCCGGACGGCACCGTCAAGCTGACGGACTTCGGGATCGCACGTGCCGCCGACGATGTTGCGCTCACCGAGGCGGGCCAGGTCGTGGGCACCGCCCGCTACATGTCACCTGAGCAAGCCGTGGGTGGCGAGCTGACGCCGTCGTCGGACGTCTACTCGCTCGGGATCATCGCCTACGAGATGCTCACCGGGTCACCACCGTTCACCGGTTCGAACCCTGGTGCCCTGGCGTACGCGCACGTGCATCAACTGCCTCCGCCGCTACCCGTCGCCGTGCCGGTCGCCGTTCGGGATCTCGTCATCGGTGCGCTCGCCAAAGATCGAGCGCTCCGACCACCGGACGCGCACGCGTTTGCCGAGGCAGCGCGGCATCTGCGTTCCAGTCTCGACCTGCCGGCGCCGACGAGTTCCGAGACGGCCGAGACATTGGTGATGGGCGCAACCGGCAACGGATCGGCAACTGCCGTGATGCCCAGTGCCGGGGTCGCGGTCGGGGCGCCGCAGATCGTCATCTCGGCCGAAGCCCGACAGGCCCGAAGGCGGCCGACACGGGCAATGGCGGTGCTGGGCGTTGCGGTCCTCGTCCTCGTCGCCGCGGCGATCGCCTCGTCTCGGTCGTCGGACGCACCGTTCCGTGCACCCACCCAGGAGACCGCGACCACCGTTGCCCCACCGACAGCGACCAACCCGGTCGCCTCAGGGACACCCGCCGTCGCTGTCGCCACCACCATCGCGGCAGTCGCACCACCGACCGTGCCGGTGACGACGCTCGCGCCCGCCCCCGCGGCCCCCGGCAAAGGCGGCGGAAAGGGCGGCGGCAAAGGCGGCGGCAAAGGCGGCGGGAAGGGCTGACCGACTCGAGGCGGAGCCGGCGACCAGATCGATCTCGAACGCGGCGTCGAGGGCCGGGTCGGAACGTGGGTCGTACGGCCGGGTGTGGAGCACGCGCGACGTCGCGCGGGAACCGTCGAAGATCAGCTCACCGAGCGCGTTGTCGAACACCGGTCCCTGGTCGATCTGCCAGCGCAGATCCGTGCGATGCCGGCCGGCGCAGCGGCGCAGCACCCGTCCCAGCACTCCCAGCACCCGCGACATGCCGAGATGCATCGCCGTACGTTCTGGTCCAGTGAGCGCGTTGCGGATCGGCGAGTTGACCAGCTGGTGAACGGTGCTGCGCATCGACTGGTCGGCCGGAAAGCGGATCTGCGCCGCGTACGAGAAGTGGATGTCGCCGGAGAGCACGGCGATGGTCTGTGGCGCTTCGGGCCGCGCAGAGCCGCCGACGTCGGCCAGCAGCCGACTGAGGGCCTCGAACGAGGCGTTGAACGAGGGCCAGTCCTCCATGTCGGCCTTGATCCTGGCAAGCTCCCCGATCCGCCGTCCGAGCCTGCCCCAGCGACCATCGCCCATCGCTTCGTTCCAGACCTGGAGATCGTGCATGTCACGCGGGACGAATGCCGGCACCGACGTGCCGATCAGCAGGTGAGCGACCGGCGCGGAGCACGCCTCGACCACCCACCGCCACTCGTCGTCGTCGATGATCCGCCGCCGGCCGGGCTCGAGCACCCGACCGTTGCGGGCGTCCAACATCACGAGGCGGACACGACCGATGTCGCGCACGAAGTTGAACCGATACCCGCCCGGAACGGGCGTGAACTCCTCGGAGCCCATCGCCCATCGGCGCAGGACGGCCTCGCCGTCGTCGACCCGGACGAGCTCGGCCAACAGGCCCTCCTCGCGGATCACATGCGGGCTGAGGTTGCCGAGGTGCTGGTACAGCCAGTAGGTCATCAGCCCGCCGATCACGTGGTCCTCCCACCACGACTGGCGGCGGATGTCGGCGACCCATTGCGCGGAGATGTTCCAGTCGTCGATCATCTCGTGATCGTCGAAGATCATCACGCTCGGGACGTTGGCCAGGAACCAGCGCTCCAGTTCCGGTGACCAGGACTCCTGGTACAACCACGTGAACTCCTCGAACCCATCGACCAGTTCGTCGGGCAGGGTCGTGGGTTCGGCCTGTGGAGCCGCAGCCCGCGTCGCGTGGACTCGGGCGCGGGTCTGCGGCGACGAATCGTCGGCGTAGATCTGGTCGCCGAGGAACACGGCGAGATCCGGCCACTGCTCGACCGGCCGACGGGCCATCTCGAACGCATACGCATAGAGCGCGTCGACGCCGCGCCCGCGAACGTCGAGCGAGAGCTCCAGCGCCCACGGCGCAATGTGCGGCGCTGCGGTGCGACATGAGCCGAACACGACTCGCGCCGATTGGTCGCAGCGGTGGGTGCGGATCACGCTGGCCGGCAACGTGCTGGTGGCATCGGGCCAGCGCCGCTCACCGTCGAGCTCGACCGAGTACTCGTACGTGGTCGCCCGTGCCAACCCTTCCAGGATGACCAGCGCGTAGTGGTGTCCGGCGACGGTGAACGTCCGCGTCTCGCAGTCGAGCACACGGACCGAACACGCAGCATCCGTCTCCATCCAGATCGTGGCTGATGTCTGGTCCACGTGACGCAGCATCGGCCCGAGTATCAGCTCGGCCATGCGCCCTCCTCGGGGGTCACCTCAGAACGGAGCGCAGCGCGTCGAGGCGCGTCTCCACGGATCGGTACCAGACCCACAGACCACGCTTGTCCCGTGTGACGAGCCCAGCGTCGAAGAGGATCTTCATGTGATGGCTGACCGTCGGCTGTGACCGGCCCGACACCTCGGTGAGGTCGCAGGCGCAGACCTCACCGTCGGCCGAGGCGATGTAGGACAGCAGGCGGAGCCGCACGGGGTCCGCCAACGCGGCGAACGCGTGCGAGAGCTCGGCAGCCTGGACTTCGTCGAGCACCGACGAGCGCACCGGGGCGCAGCACGCGATCGGGTCCAGGACCGACACCTTGCGAACAGCCATGCCCCGACTGTACCCACGTTCATCGAACGAATCCATTGACAATCGTCGATGCGATCGATATGGTCAACACATCGACGAACGTCAATGCAATGTCGACCCGGAACGTCGATCGAACGACGTCCGTCACAGGAGGAAATCGTGTCTCGTCTCCAGCTCGCCCTCAACGTCGCCGACCTCGATGCGTCGATCGCGTTCTACACCAAGCTGTTCGGCACCGAGCCGGCCAAGGTTCGGGACGGGTACGCGAACTTCGCGATCGTCGACCCGCCGCTGAAGCTGGTCCTGTTCACCGGTATAGGTGTGCCCGGCTCGCTCAACCACATCGGTGTCGAGGTCGACTCGACCGACGAGGTCGCCGCAGTCATCGCCCGTTCTCGGGCCGACGGCTTGGAGCAGACCATCCAGGAGAACGTCTCCTGCTGCTTCGCTGTCCAGGACAAGACCTGGGTCAAGGGTCCGGAGAACGACTGGGAGTTCTACACCGTGCTCGCCGACGCCGCCGACATGGGTTGCGACCGCACCGGAGTGATCGTCTCGCCGGGCGACGTCGTCGCTGCCACGCCCGGATCGAACGGCGCTTGCTGCTGAACGGATCGATGCTCCGAGACGGTCCCGAGACGGGCACCGGCACGCTCCGCATCGATCTCGGCCGCCGGCTCGTCGCCGAGACCGTCGGCACTGCGTTGTTGCTGATCGCCGTGGTCGGCTCCGGGATCATGGCCGGCCGCCTGTCTCCCGCCGACGTCGGCATCCAGCTCCTGGAGAACGCCGCGGCCACGGCGGCCGCGCTGATCGGGCTGATCCTCGCCTTCGCCTCGGTGTCGGGCGCTCACTTCAATCCGATCGTCACGCTCGTCGATCGGCTGTTCGGCACGATCTCGACGCGAGACGCCGCTGCCTACGTGGCCGCCCAGGTCACCGGCGGATGCATCGGGGCGGTCGTCGCCAACGCGATGTTCTCCCGGCCGACGTTCGAGCTGGCCGGCCACGTCCGATCCTCTGGTGCGCTCTGGCTCTCCGAGGCGATCGCGACGTTCGCCCTCCTGCTGATCATCCACGGATGCGTCCGCACCGGCGGAGCATCTTCGGTGCCGTATGCCGTCGGACTCTGGATCGGCGGCGCGTACTGGTTCACCTCGTCGACGAGCGTTGCCAATCCGGCGGCCACGATCGGGCGGATGTTCTCGAACAGCTTCGCCGGGATCGCTCCCCGCTCGGCGCCGATGTTCGTCGCGATGCAGCTCGTCGGCGGCGCCGCGGCGTTCGCGTTCGTCCGCTACATCTACCCCGCACCACCTCAACCCGGAGAGCCTCCCCGTGGCTGACACCCGACCGGAGGTCCTCTTCATCTGCGTCCACAACGCCGGCCGATCACAGATGGCCGCAGCCCTGCTCGTGCATCACGCCGGCGACCGCATCGTCGTGCGATCGGCCGGTACCGCGCCCGCCGACTCGATCAATCCCGCGGTGATCGAGTGCATGGCTGAGCTCGGCCTCGATCTGCTCGCGGGCGGGGCAACACCCAAGCGCCTGACCGACGAAGCGGTGCGCGCTGCGGACGTCGTCATCACGATGGGTTGCGGCGATGAGTGCCCGTTCCACCCCGGGAAGCGCTACATCGACTGGCGGCTCGACGACCCGGCTGGGCAGAGCGTCGAAGCCGTTCGCCCGATCCGCGACGAGATCGACCGTCGAGTACGGGGGCTCGTCGCCGAGCTCCTCGCACCGACCTCCCTCGGCTGACCTCCCTGACCTACGGCGCGGTGTCGGCGGTGCCGACCATCACGGCGTCGAGATATGGCCTGATGTTGGCCAGCGCCCGCGCGACGTACTCGTCCTTCTCACCCACCGGCGCGACGTAGTGGATGGCTGACGCTGCAGCGTCGACGCCGGCGAGCCGAGCGATGGCCCACGCGGCGAGGTACTGCGACGCCAGACATCCTCCGGCGGTGGCGACGTTGCCGTCGGCGTAGAAGGGTTGATCCAGCACGTCGACACCGGCCTCGACCACCCACGGCTTCGACGTCAGGTCGGTGCACGCAGGCA
>JAOBWQ010000231.1 GCA_025463425.1 Ilumatobacteraceae bacterium
CGAGCAGGTCGTCGAACAGCAACAGGTCCTCCGGATCGGCATCAGAGGCCAGCTCGCGCAACGACTCGCGGGCGGTCTGCGCGTCCAGACAATCCACTCTGGTAGCCGCACGCAAGAGGTGGGCGACAACGTGAAAGGGAATCTGACTGGTATGCGACTCGCAGAACGCGGTGAACACTTCGACGCCGCGCGAGGCAGCAATGGCCGAAATCTCACGGGCAAGACGGCTTTTCCCGATGCCAGCCGACCCCACCAACCCGACCACTGCACCCCGACCGTCGATGGCACCGTCCAACAAACCTTCGACGGTAGACATTTCCCGTCGCCGGCCCACGAGGTTCGATTCCGTGCGCTTGACTGCGTGGTCTTGGCGGATGCCCATCAGCCGGTACCCCGCCACCGGTTCGTCGACACCCTTGATGTGGACCAACTCGCGCTCGCCGACCGCTGCTGTGCCCTGGGCCAGGCGTGCGGTCGACTCGCTAAGCATCACACCACCGGGGGAAGCGACCGACTCCATCCGCTGAGCCATCCCCACCTGCTCGCCGATGGTGGTGTAACCGAATGTGCCCGAACCGATGTCGCCGGCGATCACCTGACCGGAGTTCAACCCCACGCGCAGCAAGAGCTCCACACCATCATGGGTGCGGACGTCGACGGCGAGATTCTTCACCTCCTCCTGAATCGCCAAACCCGCCAGACAGGCACGAACCGCGTGATCCTCCAACGCCACCGGGGCTCCGAACACCGCCATGATCCCGTCGCCGGTGAACTGTCGCACCGTCCCGCCGAAGCGTTGGACCGCCGAACTTGCGGAAAGGACCATTGCGGCCATGATCTCGCGCAATCGCTCCGCGCCCACCGTCACTGCGATGTCCATCGAGTGCACCACGTCGGCGAACAAGACGGTAACCTGCTTGTATTCCGCCGATTGTGTCGCCCGCGTGAGTCGCGCCCCACATTCGCTGCAGTACTTGGCCGTCTGGTTTGCCCGCGCGCCGCAGGAAACACAGACCGACCCCGTAGCAGTCATTCCACGACCACCATCCCCGATGGTGTCCACGTCAGCATCGTTTCACCTTTGACCGGCCATGTCCGTCATATGGCGGTGGCGACCCCGAGTCCATCCACTTCTTCCACCAGACCGGACTGGACTACGTGTCCTGCTCGCCGTTCCGGCTGCCGGTGGCACGGCTGGAAGCCGGCCGCGCGGCGGTCAACTGACGATCCCACGCGTCGGAATCACCTGACTCGCGCGGCCGGGGCAGACCCCGCAGTCGGTCAGATCATCGCGTGAGCCAGCGCAATGTGACCCTCGAAACCGGAAGATTCAGTTCGCGCCCGGTACTGATCACGGAATTGGCGGTAGCGATCCTCTTGGCCGAGGGCTTTGGCGAGCATTGCGTTCAACCGCAGAAGGGGAAGCTCGTGGTACACGAATCCGGGCGAAGTAGGCGTCGCCGCCAGACTGTCGATGACACGTCGAGCTTCGTCGAGGTCTCCGTCGCGATCTCGATTGAGCAGCGCCTCGACGAGAACGGTGGTGCACCAACCCCGATTGGTCATCTCACCACTGCGGGTCTCGTTCTCCAGTACGGCAGTACACAACTCGATGGCGCCGTCGTAATCACCGATTCGATTCTTCTCCACTGCGAAATCGATGTCGACACACCACGCGGCGACGATGGTGTTTCGATGCTCCAGCGCCACTCGACGGGCCCTGCTCAGTAGTTCGAACCCCAGTTTCAGGTCGGCGTCCTCGCGGCGCACCAAGATGATTCCATGGGTGAACTCCGCGTTGGTGAGCGTGAAGTCGTCGCCGAACTGTTTGGCGATTTCCAGTGCCTCGGCAGTGTCTCGCAAGGCATCGTCGTCGGGCAAGAGCGCCCAGCTCAGCGTGGAGATGTATTTGAACATCACGACCGCGCAGAACGTGAACTTGTCGGTTCGGCGGGCGAGCGCAACGGCGTCGTCGAAGTCCTCGCGCCAACCGGGAGCGCCGAGGGCGCAGCGTGTCGATGCACGCATCACCAGTGCGAACGCCAAAGGTGAGCCCACGATCAAATTGCCCATGGTGGCATCGCCTCCGCATGCGTCGATTGCACGCTGGCTCAGCTCCATGGCTTCGTTCACATCACCCACGGACCACTTGACGATCATCGGCACCATCAAGAGGCCGACGGTCAGCTCGGGTTCACCGATCGAATCGAGAATTTCCACGTGGTGCGAGGCCAAGCGCGAAGCCTCCGCGTACTGCCCATAGAACTGCATCAGTTGGACGAGCCCCGTCATGCCGATCGCCAACGACCGCTTATCACCTGCGGCAGTGGTCAATTCGTGCAATTCGTCGAACCCGGTGTGGTCCAGGCTGCCGCCGACCCGCCAGATCGTCGCGCACAACAAGGTTCGCGGGGCGATGCGCTTGGTCATGCGACCGACGTCGTCGGCGGGTAACCGGTCGGCCACCTGACGCGCTCGCTCCCAACTCATGCGCGCAGCGGAGATGTCCCGGTGCGTCGACCAATGGCCGGCGCGCATGTGCCATTCAAATGCTGAGTGCAGAGCGCCTGCAGCCTCCAGATGATCGGCAACCAACGCGGCGTTGTCGTCGACCGAGTTGGGTTCGCGTGCTTCGATGGCCTCGGCAACCCGACGGTGCAGCTCGGCCCGAACGGATTTGAGCTGTGATTCGTAGGCCACTGCACGGATCAGCGGATGATGGAAGACATACTCGGGTGAACCGCTGAACCCAACCTGATCGATGAGTTGGCCGACCACCAGATCGTGAACGGATGGTTCGACCCCCAAAGCGGTCACCAGGTCGAGGTTGAATCGCGCACCGATCACCGCCGCTGCGCTCAAGGTTCGCTTGGCGGACCGCTCGAGCCGGTCGATGCGCGCGGCGATGGTGGCCTGCAACGTCGCAGGCACACTGATCTCGGCGCCCTCTGCCGTCGACCTGAATGCGCCTGAGTGGCCACGCAACACTCCCCGCTCAGCAAGCTCGCGCACGATCTCCTCGGCGAAAAGCGGAGTGCCAGCGGCTTTTTCAGCGATCATCCTGCCGATGGGGACAACTGACGTGTCGGGCCCGAGCAACTCGTTGATCAGTGCGGCGGTTTCCTGATTGCTCAGTGGCGCTAGGGCTATGGCTCGTGGACCCAGCACCTGGGCCAGCGCTCCACGGTACTCGGGGCGGTAGGTGACGATCACCAGCGAGGGCGTCTGCGAGATCACTGCAAGGAACTCAGCAATCATCGACTCACTCACCGCATCGACCCAATGCGCATCCTCCACCACATACACCGCCGGAGTGCTACGCGCCAATAAGGCGGCATTGACCAGAGCCATCAACCGCCGCCGACGCGCGTCGGGGTCGATCCGAGGAAGTTGAACATCTGGATCCGCGATTCCGAGCAGGTCGTCGAACAGCAACAGGTCCTCCGGATCGGCATCAGAGGCCAGCTCGCGCAACGACTCGCGGGCGGTCTGCGCGTCCAGACAATCCACTCTGGTAGCCGCACGCAAGAGGTGGGCGAC
>JAOBWQ010000276.1 GCA_025463425.1 Ilumatobacteraceae bacterium
TCGCGGCCGCTGCGGTTGTGCTGGACGTCGGGGTGACGGTCGGCGCCGTCGTCTCCCGAGCCGGATCGCTCGAGCACGATGCGATGAACTCAGCGACCGGTGCGGCACCGGCGCCGAGCGCGGACCAACGCAACAGGTCGCGCCGGCTCACGCCCCTGTGCTCGCTGCTGCCCACGGCGAGAGTGTTGCACGCCGTCCGCTGCCGACACGTCGACGGAGACGACATACCATCATTGCCATGGCACGCATCGCGCTTCCCGACAACGGCAACCTCGACGTGGTCAACGCGCTGTCGATCGCGCGGCCGGCGTTGGCCAAAGCCGTCGGTGGCTTCGATGCCGCCGTCGCGGCCAGCACGCTCGACCCACGGCTGCACGAGTTGGTGCGGATGCGCGTGGCCCAGATCAACGCCTGCACGGTGTGCCTGTCGTGGCGCACTCCGGCGGCGCTCGCCGCAGGTGTCACCGATGAGCTGCTCGACCAGGTCGAGCACTACACAACGTCAGCCGACCTCACGTCTGCGGAGAAGGTCGCGATCGAGTACGCCGAACGGTTCAGCCGCGACTCGGCGAACATCGACGACGGGTTCTTCGCTCGGGTCACCGCTGAGTTCAGTCCGGCCGACATCATCGAGCTGACCCTCGTGATCGCCAAGTACGTCGCCTTCGGCCGATTCATGCAGGTCCTCGGCCTGGACCAGAGCTGCGGCATCGACTACGCCCAGCAGGTGGCCGCCAGCGCCAGCTGATCCGTTCGACGCACAGACGTCCGCAGGCCGCGGACACTGTGCTCATCGTTCCGTGCTCGTCCGTTCACGGCGGCGAAACATCGCGGGCTCACAGTGGGCGTCGTGCCCACATCCCTCCGCGACACGTTGACTCGTCTGCCGAAGGTCGAGCTGCACGTCCACCTCGAGGGCACGATGCTGGCCGACACACTGTGCGAGCTGGCGAGGAAGAACGGTGTCGTCCAACCTGCACCGCTCGAAGAGATGTACCGGTACGCCAACCTGAGCGGATTCCTCGACGTGTTCTGGTTCGTGCAATCGGTCCTCCAGACGCGTGAGGACTGGGCGATGCTCGCTTACGAGAGCGTTCTCCAGGCCGCGTCGAACGGTGTCATCTACCGCGAGGTGTTCTTCACGCCGGCGCGGCACCTGCGCAATGGCATGTCTCTGGCCGACATCGTCGCCGGAATCGACGACGGGTTGTCCGCTGGTGAGCGAGAGACGGGTTCGGTGACGCGCATGATCTACGACATCGACCGCGACTTCGGCCCATCCGTTGCGGACGAGCAGCTGGAGATGCTGCTCGATCTGCGGCGCCGCGCCGCGCACGGCATCGACCGGGTCATCGGCATCGGCATGGACTCGACGGAGCGTGGTGTCGATCCGTGCGTGTTCGCTCCCGCGTACCGCGCCGCGAAGGCAGCCGGTCTGCACCGCACCGGTCACCAGGGCGAGGACTCACCGGCCCGGGCGATCGAGCTCGCGCTCGACGTGCTCGGGTGCGAACGGATCGATCACGGCATCTCCGTGCTCGAAGACGCTGCACTCGTTGCGCGGCTCGTCGACGAGCAGATCCCGCTGACGGTGTGCCCGTCCGCGAACGTCCGGATCAACCCGGACAAGTGCGTGTCACTCGACGTGCACGCGTATCCGGCGATGCGCGCAGCCGGGTTGTTGGCAACGCTGAACACCGACGACCCGGCACTGGTCGGACTGTCGCTCGGCGGCGAGTACACCAACGTCGCCAACGCCTACGGATACGACCTGCCGACGATGGTCCGGATCGCCCACGACGGCGTCACCGCGACGTGGGCCAGCGACGACGACAAGCAACACATGCACGGCGTGATCGACGAGGTCTCGGGCGAACTGCTCCGCGCGGGTTGACGGATCGGAGCACCGGGCCGGTCGAAGAGCTGGCCGGCCACCCCCGCCTGAGCGACCGGAGGGTCAGCGGCACCGGGCCGGTGCTCATCCAGCTCATGGCAAGTTTCGAGGCTGTGCAATCCATTCAGAGCTGCGTCCGTCGTTCGGGCAGTAGTCGGACGAACCAGGTGGCGTCATCGGCGTCGATCGTCGCGATGACTTCCTGGGGCGTCGACTCTTCGGCCCCGGAAACTGTGTTGCACCCAGGGAGTCGACTCCCTGCGGAGTCAACCTCGGCGGTGAGGTCGAGGGCGAGCGACGCCGGCATGCAGTGCTGGATGACGATGTGCTCGGCCAGCACGCGCTCCTCGAACGCGACGGCTGCGGCCATCGCTTCAGGGGCGATGTCGTTGCGGTAGATCGAGGGGTAGACGGAGCCCGGACAACTCTTAACCCGCTCACATCTCGCTGCTGTTCACTGTGCGCATGATCGAGCTGCGCGGACTGACCAAGCGATACGGCGACACCCTCGCCGTCGACGACCTGTCGTTCGACATCACGCCCGGCTGCGTCACCGGGTTCCTCGGACCGAACGGCGCCGGGAAGACCACAACGATGCGGATGATCCTCGGCCTGGACGCGCCGACGAAGGGCACCGCCCTGGTCAACGGCAAGCCCTACGCCGAGCACCAGTTCCCCTTGCACGAAGTCGGTGCGCTGCTCGACGCCAAGGCGCTGCACGGCGGGCGGCGGGCGTTCGACCACCTGCTCTGTCTCGCCCAGAGCAACGGCATCGGGCGCAAGCGGGTGACGACGGTGCTCGAACAGGTCGGCCTCGCCGACGTCGCCAAGAAGCGAGCGGGCACGTTCTCGCTCGGCATGGGCCAGCGGCTCGGCATCGCCGGTGCGCTGCTCGGTGATCCGGGGGTGCTCATGTTCGACGAGCCGGTCAACGGCCTCGACCCCGAGGGCATCGTCTGGATCCGCACTCTGCTCCGCTGGCTGGCGTCGGAGGGTCGCACCGTGTTCGTGTCCAGCCACCTGATGACTGAGATGGCGATGACCGCCGACCGGTTGATCGTCGTCGGTCGCGGCAAGCTGATCGCCGACGCGACGGTGGAGGAGTTCACATCGCAGGGCGAACAGTGGGTGCAGGTCCGTTCGGCCAAACCGGACGCCCTTGCCACCGTGCTCACCGCAGCGGGCGGCACGATCAAGACCGCCGACGGCGACCAGCAGGTGCATGGTCTCACCTCGACGCAGATCGGCGATCTCGCCCTCGGCGCCGGCATCGCGATCTATGGGTTGACCGAACAGCGCGCCACACTCGAAGAGGTGTTCTTCGGCATGACCGGTGACAGCGTGGAGTACCACGGCTTGCTCGGCACAGAGAACGCGAGCGCAGCATGAGCGGCACCGACACCATGACCCCCGCAGCGACGGCGCCCGAGCCCGAGCACTTCCCGACCACTCACGACAAGCCCACGCAATCGACGCTGCGCGCTGCGCTCGTCTCGGAGTGGACCAAGCTGCGCTCGGTCCGGTCGACGGTGTGGTCGCTGGTGATGACCTCCGCCTTCACGATCGGGCTCGGCACGCTGTTCTGTTGGGCGTACCTGCATCGCCGCGAGCAGCGCGGCGACCGGCAGAACGCGGTCCGAGCGCTCCTGTTCGACCCGACCGCGCGGTCGTTGAATGGGGTCGTCCTGGCCCAGCTCGCGATCGGTGTCCTGGGTGTTCTGGTGATGAGCTCGGAGTACACC
Source organism: Ilumatobacteraceae bacterium (assembly GCA_025463425.1). GTDB lineage: Bacteria > Actinomycetota > Acidimicrobiia > Acidimicrobiales > Ilumatobacteraceae > WLMZ01. The sequence goes on from JAOBWQ010000276.1 coordinate 3,637, forward strand.
ACCGGCATGATCCGCACATCGCTGGCGGCGGTGCCCAACCGGCGTGTCTTCCTGCTGGCCAAGACGATCGTGCTGGCGGCCGTCGGCCTCGTCGTGGCGATGGTGTCGGTGTTCGTCGCGTTCTTCATGGGCCAAGCGGTGCTGTCCGGCGATGGGCTGGGCACGTCGCTGAGCGCCGACAGCGTGCTCCGAGCGGTCCTCGGCGCAGGCCTGTACCTGACCCTGATCGCCCTGTTCGGTCTGGCGATCGGCACGATCGTGCGGCGCACGCCCGGGGCAATCGCGACGTTGTTCGGCATCGTCCTGATCCTGCCGCTGATCGCCCAGGCGTTCCCCGAGCCGTGGGACGTCCGCATCGGGCGGCTGGCGCCGTTCAACGCCGGACAGGCGATGTTCTCGGTGCGCTACGACCCGGACCTGCTCACGCCCACACAGGGCCTGTTCGTGTTCCTGGGCTGGATCGTCCTGGCCTACATCATCGCGATGGTCACGCTCAGCCGCCGAGACGCCTGACGTCGAGACAGCGGGAAGACGATCTCGCGATCTCGTGTAACGAATCCAGCGCTCGCGGGCACATGAGCCCCATGAAACGGAACCGCACCGAGTCCGACACCCCGACGCCGACCGTCGTCAAGAGCGACGACGAGTGGCGCGAGCAGCTCACCCCTGCCCAGTACGCCGTGCTGCGCAAGGCTGGGACCGAGCGAGCCTTCACCGGTGAGTACTTCGACTGCCACGACGACGGTGTCTACCGGTGTGCCGGTTGCAACGCCGCGCTGTTCGACGCCGACACCAAGTTCGAGTCCGGCACCGGTTGGCCGAGCTTCACCGATCCGGTCACGAGCGAGGCCGTTGCCCTGATCTCTGACCGCAGCATGTTCATGACCCGCACCGAGGTCGTGTGTCGTGCGTGCGGCGGTCATCTGGGGCACGTCTTCAACGACGGGCCGGCGCCGAGCGGACAGCGGTACTGCATGAACTCGGCGTCGTTGACGCTCGATCGCGCGGCCGAGCGCGACGAGCGACGCGGGTAGATCGCGCCGTTCAGCACCACACCCAGGGCGGTACCATCGCCTCCGCATGTGGCTGCCCTACGAGTATTCGTTCTGGATCGCAGTGATCCTGATCGTGCTCGTGGCCGCGCTCTGGCGGGTGCAGCAGCGTGGCGTCCAGATCGCAGTCGCCACGGGTCGCGAGCTCGCCGTCGTGATGCTGCTGTACACGCTCTGGCAGTACATCCGTGAGCTGGCGATCACCCGCACCGTCGGGGCGATCGAGAACGCCCATCACCTCTGGAACCTCGAACGCGACCTGCACCTGCCCAGCGAGGTCGCGCTGCAGCGGCTCTTCATCGACAACCGTCCGATCATGCAGTTCCTCAACGTCTACTACGGCGGCGTGCACGTTCCAGCTGCGGGTGCGCTCTTGATCTGGCTGTTCTGGCGCCACCGCGACCGCTATGCGGCCGTGCGTACGACGTTCGCGTTGACCATCGCCGGCTGCCTTACGATCCAGGCGCTCGTGCCGATGGCCCCGCCGCGCTTCCTGCCCGACCTCGGCTTCGTCGACGCCGGCCTCAAGTACGGCCTGTCGGTGTATGGCCAGGGTGGCAGCGGCGTGTCCAACGAGCTGGCCGCGATGCCGTCCCTGCACGTCGCCTGGTGCGTGCTCGTCGCAGTCGCAGTGATCGCGATCAGCACGAGCAAGTGGCGCTGGCTGATCCTCCTTCACCCGTTCCTGACCATCGCGGCGATCACGATCACAGCCAACCACTGGTGGCTCGACGGCGTCGTCGCAACGATGGTGCTCGCCCTCGGTTGGGCGATTCAGCACTGGGCCAGAGCCGCAGTCGGCCGCTACCGCAGCGCCGAGGTCACGGCTGCTGTGCCAGCCACGCCTGATGGGTCGCGTGCACTCGCTCCCACAGGAGCCGGCGGTCCGTCGAGCTGACATCTGCCAGGGGGAGGTCGAAGCGCTCGTTCAGCACGGTGAACCACTCGTCGGCCGTGTCGATGGTCCGTTCGGGCTCGGCCGCCGATCCCACTCGACGGAGGACGAGGCCGCGCATGATGTCGACACCGCCGGCGTCGCGGCGCTGCACCGTGACCAGCTTGACGAAGCCCGACTCCGGTGAGGTCGAGAGCGCGACGTTGCGCTCGGCGAACTCGTCGATCCTCGCTGGAGTGGCGCGGAAGGCCATCCCGAAGAACGAGCCGGCGGGATCGTGCCTGAACTGCCAATCCGCCTCGTCGGCATCGCACTCGTGCAGGCCGAACGTGAACGGCTGCTGGGCGAAGGTGCCCGAGCGAATGGGCAGTGGCTCGTACAGACCATCGCCGAGCCCGGCATCGACGTACCAATCGCCCCCCGGGTTGCCGTCGGCTTCCAGCCCGCGCACGGTCAGGACGAGGTGGTTGTCCATCGTCGTGCCGGCCGGACCGTCCTCACCGTGCACGCCACCGCGGTGCAGCGTCACGTCGTAGCCCAAGGACCCCAGCAGCAGCGCCAGCGCGCCGTTGAGGTGGAAGCAGTACCCGCCGCGCCGCGCCCGCGCGATGCGCTCGAACGACGCATCCTGATCGACGGTCCACCGTTCCTGCAGTTGGATCCAGGTGGTCTCGTACGGCACCCGCTCGACGTGGGCGCGGTGGATCTCGAACAGGGCCCCGGCGCTGGGCGGAGCATGATCGAGCCCGAGCCGGTCCAGGTAGAGAGCAATGCTCGTGGTGTCGGGCATGCTGCGTTTCTAGCTCGTCGTGCGACACGTCGGTACCATGAGTTTCGATGAAGCTCGAGCGGTTGGTCGCAGCGGCGGGGCGTGTCGCAGCCACTTCGAAGCGCTCGGAGAAGGTCTCCGAGCTGGCGGCGGTGCTCGCCGAGCTCGCGGGCTCGGACCGCGACGATGGCGAGATCGAGACCGCGATCGGATTGCTGTTGGGCTCGCCCCGCCAGGGTCGGCTCGGGATCGGTTGGGCGGCGCTCGCAGGCCTGGCCGATGTCCGTGCCCGACCCGCCGACGTGGCGACGCTGGAGGTCGCCGACGTCGACCGCGCCCTGTCACGGCTCGCCGCCTTGCAGGGCGCCGGATCGCAGCGTGAGCGGGCCACGCAGGTTGCCGAGCTGTTCAGCGCGGCCACAGAACCTGAGCAGCACTTCCTGCATCGCGTGTTCGCGGGGGACATGCGCCAGGGCGCGAACGACGGTGTCGTCACCGACGCTGTGGCCAAGGCCAGCCGGATGCCGCTGGCCACCGTCCGCCGTGCCGCGATGCTGCTCGGTGATCTCGGCACGGCGGCACGTCGCGCGCTGAGCGGCGACGATCTCGAGGCGATCGGGTTGACGCCTCTCGTCGGCGTCCAGCCGATGCTGGCGAGCACCGCGGCAACAGTCACCGAGGCGTTGGGCGAGACCGGCCCGGCGAGCGTCGAGTGGAAGCTCGATGGCGCGAGGATCCAGGTCCACCGCACCGACGATTCGATCCGGGTCTTCACGCGGACCCTCCACGAGATCAGCGCTCGAGTGCCGGAGATCGTCCGGGCCGCGCTCGAGCTGCCTGCGACCGAGTTCGTGCTCGACGGCGAGGCGCTCGGGCTGGATGCCGATGGCAACCCGCTGAAGTTCCAGGACACGATGAACGCGGAGACACATCTCCGACCGTTCTTCTTCGACGCGCTGCAGGCATCCGGGCATTCGTTGATCGACTTGCCGCTGATCGAGCGCAAGGCGGCGCTCGCCGAGCTGGTCCCGGACGCCCTGCGGCTGCCGACGCTCGACACCGACGACCCGGTGGCCGCCGAGCAGTTCGCCGCCGCCTCGATCGCTGCCGGCCACGAGGGCGTGATGGTCAAAGCGCTCACGTCCCCGTACCAAGCCGGCCGGCGCGGCGCGACGTGGCGCAAGGTCAAGCCCGTGCACACCCTCGATCTCGTCGTGCTCGCTGCCGAGTGGGGGCACGGGCGCCGCACCGGCTGGCTGAGCAACCTCCACCTCGGCGCCCGCGGTGACGACGGCACGTTCGTGATGGTCGGCAAGACGTTCAAGGGCCTCACCGACGAGCTGCTGCGGTGGCAGACCGAGACGTTCCCGCAGTACGCGCTCGGCGAGGGCGCCGACGACGGCGCCTACGTGTTGTACATGCGCCCGGAGCTGGTTGTCGAGATCGCCCTCGACGGGGTGCAGCGCTCGACCCGGTACCCAGGCGGGGTTGCGTTGCGGTTCGCGCGCGTGCGTCGCTACCGCGGCGACAAGACGGCGGCAGAGGCGGACACCATCGAGCGCGTGCAGGCGATGCTCTGACCGCCGGCAGGCTCAGAGATGGGTTGCTGCGGCAGCCACCACGCCGCTGACGATCGGATCCCAGTCGCTGCCGGCAACGCGAGTGATGGTGACGAAGTCGTTGACCCCGAACACAGCGGCCACCCCGCCGAGGGCGAAGACCTCTGCTGCGAACGGGTTGCCGGCAGCCGCCTCGGCGTTGGCGAAGTTGATCGATCCCGGCAGCTTGACGTCGAGCGTGAACTTGATCGCATCGGGGTTCGGAGTGGGGGAGGGGGATGCGACGGCCATGGCGCGAGCGTACGCCGTCACCGAACGGGCGGCTCCTCGCCGAGGATCCAGGCGCACACGTCGTCGACGTCGGTGGCCGTGAGGTGACCGTCGGAGAACGTGAGCCAGTCCCGGTTGCGGCGGTGCAGATCCGAGGCGCCGTCGAAACGGTTGAGGAACACCAGGCATCCAGGGACGTCGAGCGCCTCGATCGAGAGTCGAACGGAGTTGATCGTGCCGAGGCCCGCGTCGGCGACGAGGAGGATCCGGTCCGGGCGCAACAGCGCCACGAACCCGGCCGAGTCCGTGTCGTGAGTCATCGGCGAGCGGACGCCACCGACGGTCTCGACGAGGCCGACGTGCGTGGCAGACGGCCAGTGGATCTCGCCGAGGAGCTCGGTCCCTTCGATCCGGCCCAGGCCGAGCACCTCAGCGGCCATCGGCGGTGCCATCGGAACCGGGTACCAGCGATGCTCGGGGCACACGTCGAGAGGTAGGTCGCCCCCAGCCCACGACAGGACCTCGGCGTCGGTGGTGCCCAGCTCGGTCTCCGCATAGGACTGGGCCGGTTTGCGGGCCGCCGCGCTGATCCCGCGCTCGCGCAGGGCTCGCAGCACCCGTGCCGTGGTCCATGTCTTGCCGATCGCCGTTCCCACGCCCACGATGCCGACCAGGATCGTCGGCCGGTTCTCCACGACGAGCTCGCTCATCTCAGGCCGAGTGCATCGAGACCACCGATGAGGCGAGCGAGCATCTCGTCGGTGTGGATCGCCGACAACGCGATGCGCAGGCGCGAGCTGCCCGCGGGCACCGTTGGCGGGCGGATCGCGGGGACCAGGATCCCCTCCGCGAGCAGTGCTGCCGACGCGTGCATCGCGCGGTCCTCCTCGCCGAGCACGATCGGGATGATCGGCGACGGGTGCTGTGGTGCGAGACGGTCGATCGAGCTCCGCAAGCGGTTGATGAGCTGCTCGCCCTCCTCGCTGCGCAGGATGCGGAGCGCAGCCAACCCGGCCGCGATGTCGGCCGGGCTCGGCGCGGTCGTGAAGATGTACGGACGCGACCTGTTGATCAACAGATCGACCATCGGCTGGGTGCCGGCCACCCAACCGCCGAGCGCGCCGAGCGTCTTGGACAGCGTGCCGATCCGGACCAACTCCAGGCCGTCGATGCCGTCGTCGATATGTGGACCAAGGACCGAATGGGCTTCGTCGAGGATGAGCAGCGCACCGTGGTCGGCGCACAGCGCCCCGAGCTCGTCGACGGGCGCGACGTCGCCGTCCATCGAGAACACCGAGTCGGTCACCACGACGGTCGGCCCGGTGGCAGCCTCCAGCAGGGAGGCGACCTGGCCGACATCGGCGTGGGCGTAGACCTTCACGTTCGATCGGCTCAACCGGCAGCCGTCGATCAACGACGCGTGGTTCAGCTCGTCGCTGAGCACGGTCACGTGCGGACCGCCGACGACGCTGAGCACACCCAGGTTGGCGGCGTAGCCGGTCGGATAGACGACGGCGCGTGGGCAGCCCTTCCACTCGGCGATCTCGTCCTCGAGCTCGTGGTGGCAGCCCCGGGTCCCGACGATGAGGCGGGAGGCGGTCGATCCCGTACCCCAACGATCGAGTGCCTCGTGCGCGGCGGCGATCACCGCTGGATGGGCGGACAGGCCCAGGTAGTCGTTGGATGCGAACGAGACGACCTCGCGCTGCTCGCTCCCGTCGAACAGCTGCCCGGCCGGGCCGAGCGCGTCGAACCGACGGGTTGCCCGCCACTGCCCGGCCGCACGGATCTCGTCGAGTTGGCGGCCGGCCCAGGATGTCCAGCTGCCGTGGTCTGCGCTCATTGCGTGCAGACTGGCACGACGGCTGCTGCCCGAAGAAGTCTGCGCTCCGACGCGGCAGATCATGTTTCGTGCCGACAGTGACTGGTCGACCATGCTGGTGGGATGGAACTCCGACATGACTGGACCGTCGCCGAGGCCGAGGCGCTGATCGCTCGGCCCTTCCACGACCTGCTCGCTGACGCGCAGGCCGTGCACCGCCAGACGTTCGATCCGCAGGTCGTCGAGGCAGCCATCCTCCTGTCGATCAAGACGGGTGCCTGCCCGGAGGACTGCGCATACTGCCCACAGGCGGCTCGGTACGACACCAGCGTCGAGCCGGAGCGGCTGATGGCCACCGCGGACATCGTCGCCGCGGCCCGCAACGCGCTGGCCAGTGGTGCCACCCGGTTCTGCATGGGTGCGGCCTGGCGCGAGCCCACGGACCGTCAGGTCGGTCTCGTCGCCGAAGCCGTCGACGCCGTGCGCGCGCTCGGGATGGAGACCTGCGTGACGCTCGGAATGCTCACGCCGGACCAATCGCATCGCCTCGCTGATGCCGGCCTCGATTTCTACAACCACAACCTCGACACCTCGCCCGAGTTCTACGGCAAGGTCATCACGACCCGCGTGTACGAGGACCGGCTCGACACCCTGGCCAACGTCCGCGACGCAGGGGTCAAGCTGTGTTGCGGCGGCATCGTCGGGATGGGGGAGTCGCGCACCGATCGGGCCGGGTTGCTGGTGCAGCTCGCCAACCTTCGCCCACATCCGGAGAGCGTGCCGATCAACCTGCTCGTGCAGGTCCCCGGCACGCCGCTGTACGGCACGCCGGAGCTCGATCCGCTGGAGCTCGTTCGCACGATCGCCGCGGCGCGCTTGATGATGCCCGCCTCCGTGGTCCGGCTGTCTGCCGGCCGGTCACAGATGTCCGACGAGCTGCAGGCCCTGTGCCTGCACGCCGGTGCCAGCAGCGTGTTCCTGGGCGACCGATTGCTCACCACGCCGAACCCGGGCGACGACCACGACCAGGACCTCCTCGCCCGCCTCGACACCGAGCTGGCTGTCACCGATCTCGTCGCCGACGAGGATCATCCCGCACTGACCGGTGCCACCCTCGTGACGGTGTCGACGAGCGCGGCGCAGATCCGGTCGACCTCCTGATCGGTGGCCACGTACGGCGGCATCGTGTAGACCAACCGTCCGAACGGCCGTAGCCACACGCCGTGATCCAGGCACACGGCCTGCATCGCCGCCATCGGCAGCGCCTCCGTCGTCTCGACCACGCCGATCGCACCGAGCACTCTGACATCGGCCACGTTCGGCCGGGCGCCGGCTGAGGCAAGGCCGTGCACGAGGCGGGCTTCGATCCGCCGGATCTCGGCCTGCCACGGCTGCGCGAGCAGCAGCCGGATCGACGCCAGCGACACCGCAGCGGCGAGGGGATTGCCCATGTAGGTCGGGCCGTGCATGAGCGCACCGGACTCGGCTCTGCTCACACCGTCGGCGACCTCGGACGTGCACAGCGTCGCCGCCATCGACACGTAGCCGCCCGTCATCGCCTTCCCGACGCACATGATGTCCGGCGCGATCCCGGCGTGCTCGCAGCCGAACAGCTTCCCCGTCCGCCCGAAGCCGGTGGCGATCTCATCGGCGATCAGCAACACGTCGTGCTCGTCGCAGAGAGCGCGCACGGCCGCGAGGTAGCCGGGAGAGTAGAAGCGCATCCCGCCGGCGCCCTGCACGATCGGTTCGAGGATGACCGCGGCGAGCTCGTCCCGATGCTCGGCGAGCAGTTGCTCCAACGCTGCGGTGTGCGAGCGATCGAACTCGGCGCCGAACACTGGTGACGGCTGCGGCGCGAACAGCTGCTGGGGGAGCACCGCTGAGAACATCTGGTGCATGCCGGTCACCGGATCGCAGACCGACATCGCAGCCAACGTGTCGCCGTGATAGCCGGAGCGGACGGTCAGCAGCCGATGACGCTCGGGTCGACCTCGGCCCGCCCAGTATTGGATGGCCATCTTGATCGCGACCTCGACCGCGACGGATCCGGAGTCGCTGAAGAACACGTGCTGCAGGCCGTCCGGCGTGATCTCGACGAGGAGCTCGGCCAGTTCCACGGCCGGCCCGTGGGTGAGCCCGCCGAACATCACGTGCGACATGTCGGCGAGCTGGTCGCGCACCGCGGCGTCCAGCACCGGATGCCGGTAGCCGTGGATCGCGGCCCACCACGACGACATCCCGTCGACGACGACTCGACCATCGGCCAGCGTCAACGACGCTCCCTGCGCGGACACGACCGGCACGACGGGCATCGTCGCGGGCATCGGTGCGTAGGGATGCCACACGACGGCGCGATCTCGTTCGGTCAGGTCGTCCAGCCCGGATGTCACGGGCACACCTTGGCCCAACGGCGTGAGGGCCGACAAGCGGATCCCCGGCTCCGTTGCACGCACTACGGTCTGACGCGGTGTCCGAACAGCGCGAACGCGATCGTCTCGACGAGGACCGACGCGGCGTCCGTCGCTGGAAGTGGTGGGGACCGTACGTCGCAGCGCGGCAGTGGGGGACCGTCCGCGAGGACTACAGCGACGACGGCGATGCGTGGATCTACGTGTCGCACGATCAGGCGCGCAGCCGCGCCTACCGCTGGGGCGAGGACGGCCTCGCCGCGATCTGCGACAGGTGGCAGCACATGTGCTTCGGCCTCGCGCTCTGGAACGGCAACGACCCGATACTCAAGGAGCGGCTGTTCGGGTTGACCAACGAGGAGGGCAACCACGGCGAGGACGCCAAGGAGGAGTGGTGGCACCTCGACTCGACGCCCACCCACTCGTGGATGCAGTGGCTGTACAAGTACCCCC
>JAOBWQ010000302.1 GCA_025463425.1 Ilumatobacteraceae bacterium
CGACGTAGGTGGGCGCGCGAGCCGGATCGTCGAGGTAGTCGACGAGGCGGTTCTGCGCGTCGGCACCTTCCTGCACCTCCAGGAACCACAGGAACGGGTACCCGGGATCCTGCTGTGCGTCGGCATACACGCCGGCGCTCGCGCACAGCGCGTACAGGGTCTGGCCGGGCGTGTGATGCCTGTCGAACCACTGCGCCACCCGCTGGTCCTGCATCGCTCGCGGATCGGACGCAGCGCGGACGAGGAGGTGCGCGGAGTCGCCGGCGTACACCCACGCCGTGATGATCAAGCACGGCGCCAGCACCGCGGCGAGGATTGGATACCGCGGTCGGGGCAGTTCGGCCAGACCGACCGCTGCGAGCGCCGACACCGGGGCGACGAGCAGCAACCAGTAGTGGCGCCAGAATCCCCCGCCGATCAGGAAGCCGATCGCCGACGCGGCGAGCCAGAAGACGAGCAGCACCGGTCCGGCGGAGAGGTCGGCGAACTGAGTGCGGACGCGCCGCGCCACGGTCGTCGTCCCGAGCACTGCCAGCACCGCCGCAGCGCCGAGCACAACGCCCGCATAGCGCGCCGTGGACTCGAGGTTCGGCCAGTCGGCGGCAGCGAACGCGCTCTGCGTCTTCAATCGGTAGCCGGCGACGGCGGTCCACCAGAGGGCCCAACCGGTCAGCGCACCGTGCAGCGCCAGCACCGCGATGACCGCTGCGACGCCGGCACCGGTGGCGGCGATCGCACGCCACGCCGAGCGCCGGCTGTGCCTCGACGCGACCACCACCACACCCAGCCAAGCGACCATCGTCAGCAGCCCGTCGAAGCCGGACTGCTTCAACGACAACGCCAGACCGGCCAACAGACCCGCGGCGAAGAACCACCGCTGCATCCGCGCTTTCGTCGGGGCCAGCACGCCCACGGCAAGGCCGGCAGCGGCGACCGCGCCGCTCAGCAGCTCGGCGTTCGCGGCGTAGCCCTCCAGCACCGGCGCCGCGGACGCCACTGCGCAGATCACCGCTGCGTAGCGCGCCGCCGTGTGCCCGACGAGCTCGCGCACGATGATCGCTGTCGCGATCACGAGGAGCGCGCCGAAGAGCATCGCCATCACCCGGATCGATGCGGTGCTGCCGCCGGACGTCCAATCCCAGAAGCGGAACAGGACGAGCAGGCCCTGGGGTCGGTCGAGGAACACGTCGCGGTAGAGCACGGCACCGTGAGCCCAGCCACGTGCAACGGCGAGGTAGCCGCCCTCGTCGACCGTCACCGGCGACCAGAGCATCCGCAGCCGGATCAACATCGACAGCGCGACCGCGATGCCGGTCACCCTCCACGTGCGCGCCCGCTCGGTGGTCATCGGCGAACGACGGTGGTCCACCACAGCGACCACAACTGCCGCGCGGTGCGCAGCAACGACGGAAGGCGGAAGAACTGCGACCGGCCCGATGGCCGCGGGTAGTGATGCACCGGTGTCTCCACGAAGCGCGCCGCCGAGTCGGTGAAGCGGCGCATCATCTCCACGCAGATCACGCCGCTCGTCGATGTCAGCATGTCGTCGGCGATCAGCGACCGTCGGAACAGGCGGAAGTCGCAGTCGGTGTCCCGGCCGGGCAGACCGAACATCCGCTTGACGAGGTGGTGGTAGGCGCGCCCGATCACCTTGCGCGTCATCGAGTCGCCGCGGACGAGCTTGTAGCCCTGGACGACATCGACCTCGCCCGTCGCCAGCGGTACCAGCCGAGCCGCCTCGAGCGCGTCGTACTGGCCGTCACCGTCGGTGTAGAAGATCCAGTCGTTGCGGGCGGCGGTGAACCCACTGATCAGCGCGCCGCCGTAGCCGCGGTTGGCTGGATGATGGATCACGCGCAGCCACGACCTGGCTGCGGCGAGGTCGTCGAGCACCTCGCGCGAGCCGTCGGTGGAGCCGTCGTTGACGACGATCACCTCGAGGTCGGCGACCAGCGGCGCGAGCGCCTGGTGCACGTCGTCGACCAGCCGGCCGATCGTGGTTGCGTCGTTGTAGCAGGGAAAGAACGCCGACACACTCGGGGCGGTCAGCCTCTGTTGCGGCTCAGCGACGGGAGCGATCGTCGAGTCGAGGGTCATCGTCAGCGGCGAACGGAGTATGCGAAGAACTTGGCTGCCGTCAGCGATTTGACGAGCGCCTTCGCTGCGGTCTTGGTCAGCCCGGTCGCCTCGATGCGGTAGCGCTTCGTGGTCTTGCCGATCGTGACGATCGAGAGGCCGGTGATCTTCTTGTTCGTGATCGCGGTCAGGCGCGTGTCGGCCTTGGCCTTGGTGTGGAAGGTGCCGGCGATCACCTCGTACGTCACCGCAGTGGTCGTGCCCGTCTTCGTCGTCGGCTTCGTCGTGGTCGATGTCGGCGTGGTCGTCGAGGTCGTCGTCGTGCTCACCGCGCGGGACCCGCTCGAGACGGCGAGCGCTGCGGCGGGTGTGGCGAGCACCCCGCTGCCGATGATGGCGATGGTCAGGACTCGACGCCGCAGCGTCGTGGTGAGAGCAGGCATGGCCCTCCTTTCGGGTCAGGGTCGATCATCACCCGACGACGATGAGACGGAGATGAGAGCTCGACACCTCAGCGAGCCGGCAGGGTCACCGTGACCACCCCACCGCCGTAGGGGGGTCCGTTGGACGCGGCAACCTCGCCGTGCTGCAGTTCGATCAGCGCGGACACGATGGCCAACCCGAGGCCCGCGCCGCTGCTGCGCCGGCGCGACGGATCGGCCTGGGTGAACCGGTCGAATGCGGTGTCGAGGAGGGCCTCCGGAAAGCCGGGACCGTCGTCGCTGACCGTGATCGTCACGGCGTCTGCGGTTGCGACGATCTCGACCAGCACCCGCGAATCGGCATAGCGACGAGCGTTGGCCAGCAGGTTGCCGACGATCTGTTCCAGCCATTGGCGATGGCCGGTCACGGTGCCGTGGCCGACGATCTGGACGCTGATCGTGGCGCCGGCGTCCACACGCTCGATCCGACCAGACACGGACGCGACCAACGGGCCCAGCTCGATCTGCTCGACGGGCCGCTGCGAATCATCGACGCCGCTGCGGGCCAGCACCAGCAGTCCTTCGGCCATGTCGGCCAGGCGCACGGACTCCTCCAGCGCGCTCACGACGGCCCGGCGGAGCTCGTCGACGTCGTTGCTGGCCGATGCCAGCTCCAGCTCACCGCGCAGGATCGCGATCGGCGTGCGCAGCTCGTGGCTGGCATCGTCGACGAACGCGCGCTCACGCTCGAACGACTCGCCGAGCCGGTCGAGCATCGCGTTCAGCGTGCGCGACAGCTGGGCCAGCTCGGTCGTCGCCGGCTCCGGGAGTCGGCGACCGAGGTCGAGCCGACTGATCTCCTCGGCCTCGCGGCTGATCCTCCGTACCGGACGCAACGTCGCGGTGACCACGAACCACGCCCCCACGCCGAGCAGCAGCACGAGCAAGGGCCCGCCGACCGCCAGGGTGGTGAGCAGCCGCTGGCGCGCCTCGACCAGCGTCTCCAGCGGGATGCCCGTCACCACGACGAGGTCCTGGCCGCCAATGCTCTCCGGCTGGGCGATCAGGCGCGCCTCTGCGCCGAGTCCGGCAACGGTGCGATCGACGGAGACGACTGCTTTCGCGGCCCGTGCCAACTCGGCTGCGGACAAGACGGCCGCTGGCTTGCGGATCGTCGAGGACGCGGTGACCACTGTGCCGGCCGGGGTGAGCACCACCGCGAACCCGTTCTCCTCGCCGATCGACGGTTGGGTCAGGTCGAGCGTGGCGGCGATGTCGTCGGCGCGCTCGGTCAGGCGATCGTTGACGGATCGATCGAGCTGGGCACTGAGGGTCACGTAGATGGCCGTGCTCGCGCCACCGATGACGACTGCGAGCCCGAGGACGAACAGCGCGACGAGCCGACCGCGAAGGGAGCGGAGGCGGAGCGCCATCTGCGCTCAGGCCGTGACCGGCGCGGCCAGCCGGTAGCCGACTCCGACGACGGTCTGCAGATCACTGGTGCCGAAGGGCCGGTCGATGCGGTCGCGCAGGTAGTGCACGTAGACATCGACCACGTTCGAGGTGCCGTCGTAGGCGAAGTCCCACACGTGCTCGATGATGTCGCTCCGGCTCAGTGCCTCGCCGGGGTGGCGCATGAAGTGCTGGAGCAGCGCGAACTCCTTCGGCGACAGGTCGATGACCACACCGTCGCGAGTCACCTGGTGGGTGGCGGGATCGAGACGAAGGCCGCCGACGGTGAGCACGACCGGACGGACGGCGGGCTCGCGCCGCGTGATCGCACGCAGGCGGGCCAGCAGCTCCACCAACGAGAAGGGCTTGGTCAGGTAGTCGTCCGCGCCGGCGTCCAAGCCGGCGACGCGATCGGCCACGGCGTCGCGCGCGGTCAACATCAGGATCGGCACCCAGCACTCGGTCGCGCGCAGGCGCCGGCACACCTCGAACCCGTCCGGCGCCGGGATCATCGCGTCGAGCACGATTGCGTCGAACGCAACCGAGCCGGCGAACCACAGCGCCTCGCTGCCATCGCCTGCCACATCGACGGCGTAGCCGTCGCGCTGCAACGCTCGGCGCAGCACGTCGGCCATCTTCGGTTCATCCTCGACCACGAGCACTCGCATCCAGCCCCCATCGGAGAGCCGTCATCTCACCACAGTCCGTGGATCGGTTGTCGTCAGCTCACCCGCCAGGGCGTTCCCGGGCTGACGGTGGCACGAAATGTCATCGCTCGGATGACATTTCGTGACATCGTCGGCTCAGGGCGACGGCGTTCCCGGGGTGAACGCCGTCGGGTCGACGACGAGGTGGCCGACGAGATCACGCAGCACTTCGAGGGTCTGCGTCGGAGAGATCGTGCCGTCGGTCTGCAGGTACATCGTCAGCGACACCTCGGTGTTGTCGTCCCATTTCACGCCGACCGAGCACGCGTCCGGGTCGCAGCCAGGAGTCTGCGAATCCTCGATCACCGTCCGTCCCCCGACCGTCCAGCGTTGTCGGTCCGTGAGCCGATCGACCTGCAGCCACTCGTCACCGGGCCGGATGATCAGCTGAAGCGACACGCCATCGCCGGTCGTGGATCGATACGTCACCATCCCGAAGTACTGCCGCGCCTCCGGGAAGTAGATCGCCGACTCGAGTGCGAACCCGTCTGGTGCCGCATCCGGGATCAATGGCGTGAAGTTGTACGGCGTGCCGAGCACGTTCGTGGTCGTGGTGGTCGTGGCGCCGGGCGTGGGCGAACCGTCGATCGGCGCTGGGAGGCTGGGCGAGCTGATGCTCGCCGTGTCCGTCACCGGGCGCAGAAAGCCGCCCCGTGCGGCACTGCCATCACCCGGCGCGCCGTTGACACCGATTGAGTCCACCCCGCTCGGCACGGTGAATACCGCCCACGTACGCCCTTCGGCCGTCGCCGACGTGGGAACGAGCGGCGTGGTGCCGACGGTGTAGTTGGGCAGCGCCGTGCCACTGTCGACCACTGCGACGATGTACCACGTCCCGTCGATCACCACACTCGTGACAGTCAGCGGTGGAGCGTCAGCACCGTTCCTCGCTTCGTACGTGCGACACCGTCGCACAACGTCGACGACCACGCACTGGGCCGTCGCCGAGATCGGATCCACGCCGCGCTGCTCGACCGTCACCGGACCAATGGTTGCAGATGCAAGCACCTCGAGGCTGCCGTCGAGGTCCGTCGCCGCGGCGGTCTGCGCGGCGAGCTGACTCGGTTTGATCGGCCCGATCGCAGCCAGTAGTTGCGGATCAAGACCGTGATCGATCGCCCCGAGCCCGATCACCATGCCGAACGGGCTCAGTGCCACCATTGAGTCGTCCGCGAAGCAACCGTCGCACTCAACGGTGCCGGACGCATCCTTCACACCGCCGTAGATGACCGCCGCCGGAGAGAGGTCGGCGTACGAGTCGCCGATCGTGACTCGCATCGGCCGGCCGTCGTCACCGTTCTCACCGAGTTTCGCAGCCGATCGGGCAAGAACGTAGTAGGTCACCGCGTGCACCTCGCCGAGGCGGTGGACGGACTCGGAGATCAGCGGCGATGAGCTCGACGTCGGATCAAACCCGTCCTGCGGGTCGGCGCGCCACTGCAATCCGTCGAGCACCGCGTTCACATCATCCGTCGACATCCCGTGCCACTCGGCGGTGATGACGCTGCTGTTCTCCGTCCACGTGAGCGTCGGATCGCTCGAGCCCCCGGTACCCGGCAGCGCGCCGATGCCTCGGACGGAGGCCGTCAGTGGGGCGTTGTTCGGGAGGGACGACTCCCGCGGCGAGATGGTCAGCAGCACGCCGTGGTCGAGGCGGGAGCCATCCGCAGTCAGGGTGCCGAACAGCTCCTGGGTCTTCGGCTGGGTGAGGCGGTTCGTGGCCTGGACGACATCCCAGATCTGCAACTCATCCGGCAGCGGCCCGGTGAGGCCGAGCGACTGCGGATCGTCGTCGATCGGTACCTCGTCGGCCGGCACGTAGAGGACGACGTTGACGGTGCTCAAGGCCGGAGGGTCGGCAGCGAGATCGACATGACCGTCGTGCACGTCGCCGATGAGTATCCCGGGCGGCGCGGAGCTCGTCGCACCACCGCCGGTCACGACCTGTCCGCTCGGAGGAAGGGTGAGCGAAGCAGACGAGCGGATCCGCAACGGTTGACCGGCGCCGGCGCCGGCGCACTGGGCAGCGACATCTGCGACGCTGCATGCGATCGAGTAGCTCGAATCGGTGACGCGGCGAACAGTGCTGGTGGTCGCCTGCACGCCGATGATGTCGCCGAGGAGCTGCTGCGCCATGTCCACCACTGGCATGCCGAGCTGGATCCCGTCGTTCGATCCGAGGTCGATGGTCAGCGCGTCGCCCGAGTCAGACACGGTCGCGAGGGCCGTCGGGTAGTACGGCGCAAAGTGACCGGGATTCGTCGTCGGCACCTCTGCCGTGGACGTCGCAGCCGGATCCGTGGTCCGCACGGCCGTTGGTTCGACCGG
>JAOBWQ010000320.1 GCA_025463425.1 Ilumatobacteraceae bacterium
TGCCGCCCCTGACGTCGACCGGAGCACCCTTGATGCCGGTCCCCCCGATGTCGATGCCAAGTCGTTCGTTCTGCATGGCGTCATTGTTGCTGATCCGCAGCGGCGTGTGGTCCCATTGGCGATCGAAATCTTGCCCGGTCGCCGTCCGACGGCGGCACGAAATGTCATCGCTCCGATGACATTTCGTGACACCGTGGGCGGGCCGGGTCAGATCGGGAGGTCGCCGGTTGCGTAACGGGTCGTGCCGTTGTCGGTAAACGCCTTGATCGTGTTCTCGGCGATGCGCATCTGGTGGATCTCGTCGGCGCCGTCGGCGAAGCGGGCCCAGCGGGCGTGCTGCATCATGTTCGCCAGCGGGGTGTCGGTGGAGTAGCCGAGCGCGCCGTGCACCTGGATGGATCGGTCGATGATCCGGTTGAGGCTGTTGGCCACGAAGTGCTTGGCCATCGACACCTCGGTGCGGAAGTCGTCGCCACGGTCGATCTTGTACGCGGCGTGGAGGACCATCAGCTTGCACTGGTACAGCTCCATCGCCGAGTCGGCGATCAGCCACTGCACGCCCTGCTTCTCGGCGAGGATGCTGCCGTGGCTGTAGCGCTTCAGCGAACGGTCGACCATCATGTCCAGCGCCGTCTCGGCCTGGGCGATCCAGCGCATGCAATGGGCGAGGCGGGCCGGCCCGAGCCGGTACTGGCCGAGACGGTGGCCGTTGCCGCGGCCGCCGAGGATCTGCGAGTCGTGGACGCGCAGGTCCTCGATCACGATCTCGCTGTGGCCGCCGGGACCGTGCATGGTCTCGACCTCGCGCACGTTGTTCCACCCGGGCGTGGGCAGATCGATGATGAACGCGGTGTTGCCCCCACGTGCGCCCTCGGGAACGTCGAGCTCGGTCTTCGCGATCAGGATCGCGAACTTCGCCCGCTTGGCCCCGGAGATGAACCACTTGTGACCGTTGATCACCCACTCGTCACCGTCTTTGACTGCGAACGTCTTGATCAACGTCGGGTCGGATCCGGCGACCTCGGGCTCGGTCATCGCGAAGCAGGACGACGTCGTGCCGGCGCACAGCGGACGGAGGTACTTCTCCTTCTGCTCGTCGGTGGCCCAGTGCACGAGTGTGTGCATGTTGCCCTCGTCCGGTGCCTGGCAGTTGAGCACCCACGGGCCGACGCGCGTCTTGGCCGACTCTGCCTGGACCATCGCCAGCGCAACGTGGCCGAGGCCCATCCCGCCCCACTCCTTGGGCATGTGTGGCAGCCACAAGCCGGCCTCCACGGCCTGCTTGCGCAAGTTGATGAGCGCGCCGATGTACTCGCGGTAGGTGTCACCCTGGATCTCGTCGCGGTGCCCGAACGGTTCGATCGCCGGCTTGATCACGTCCTCGACGAATGCCCGGACTCTGTTGCGGATGTCTTCGTGCTCGGGTGCGAGCGTGAAATCGATGGCCATCGGGAACCCCCAGTTTGTGCGAACGATCGTTGATCTAAAGCGAATGCATGAAATGCTACCCTCGACGATACATGGCCCCGAACCCCGAGTCGACCAAGCAGCAGCTGATCTCGGCCGCAGAGCGCCTCTTCGCTGAACGGGGGATCGAAGGCGTGTCGTTGCGCGAGATCAACATGGCGGCAGGACAGAAGAACTCGACTGCGCTGCAGTACCACTTCACCGACCGCCGAGGTCTTGTGCGCGCGGTGCTCCACAAGCACAACCCGGACGTCGATGCGGCTCGGCACGCGCTGCTCGACGAGTACGAGCAAAACCGCGTCGACGACCTCCGCGCCCTCGCTGCGGCGCTGGTTCGCCCGTCGGCGGCCAAGCTCGGTGATCCGGACGGCGGCCGCTCGTACCTACAGGTCAACGCGCAGGTGCTGAACCGTCCGGAGCTCCGCTTCGACGAGGCCCGGTCCAACCTGAGCGACAGCGTCAACCGGTGGCGTCTGCTCGTCGGTCCGCTGCTCCCCGACGTCGCGGTGCGCCGGCTGCACCATCGCTTCACGGCGATCCGGGTCAGCTCCACAGAGCTGGCCCGACGGGCCTCGGGCACACCGCGACGCGACGACCGGCTGTTCACCAGCCACCTCGTCGATCTGGTTGCGGCGTTGCTCGCCGCGCCCGTGTCGGACCAGACCGCGGACCTCCTGCGCGCCCGCGGCAGGATGGACTGATGCAGACCGAGACGATGCCGACCGAGAGGACGCAGAGCGAGACGATGCCGCCCAGGGCGATGCAGATCGGCATCCAGCTCCCCGAGGTCGAACGGTTCGTCGCCTGGCCGGAGGTGATCGCGATGGCCAAGCGGGCCGAGGCGGTGGGGTTCGATGCGCTGTGGCTCGGCGATCACTTGCTGTACGACCTGCCGAACCCGGCCGGCGGATCCGGGGCGACCAGCACGATCCAGCGCGGCCCGTGGGAGGTCTGGACATCGCTCGCCGCGATCGCCGCGGTGACGACCCGGATCGAGCTCGGCCCACTCGTCGCATCGACCAGCTTCCACGCACCGGCGATGCTGGCCAAGCAGGCGGCCACCGTCGATGCGATCTCCGGCGGTCGGCTGATCGCCGGGCTGGGCGCTGGGTGGAACGAGCGCGAGTACACGGCGTTCGGGTTCGCCTACGACCGTCGTGTCTCGCGGTTCGAGGAGGCGTTCACCATCATCCGCACACTGCTGCGCGAACACCGCATCGATTTCTCCGGTCAGTTCAACGAGCTGCGCGATTGCGTGATCGATCCGCCGCCGTCTCGCCCCGGCGGCCCGCCCCTGATGATCGGTTCGGTCAGTGACCGGATGCTGCGGATCACCCTGCCCCACGTCGACGCGTGGAACGTGTGGTGGGCGCTGTTCGGGAACACGCCGGAGGGCTTCGCCGAAGTGCGCGAGCGGGTCGAGCAGACGTGCGTCGAGGTCGGCCGCGATCCGGCCGAGGTGCAGGCGACCGCTGCGGTCTACCTGCAGCTCGACGGAGGAGCCGGACGGGTGATGGGCGATGTTCGCGGCCGTCAGATGGTGCCCGTGCGCGGAACGCAGCAGGAGATCGCCGATCAGCTCGCCGGCTTCGCCGCCGCCGGCGCAGCGTCGATCCAGCTCGTGGTCGACCCGATCACCGAGGCCAGCATCGACCACCTCGGCGGGGTCCTGGAGCTGCTGCGTCGCTGAGGTCGAGCGGACCGGGGCTACGTTGACGACATCGACGGATGGGGGTCCACCGCCGAGGAAGGTCGATCGTCATGTCACTCACTGCTTCGTCGTCGCCGAGCCCGTTCGTGGCTGGGATCGAGCCGATCATCGCGACCGACGACGAGATCCGCGATGCGCTGGCGGCTGCCGAGATCCCGCCGTTGCTGCCGGCGCTGGCCTACCTCACCGGTGACCTCGGTCTGCTGCGCGCTCACCTGAGGCCTGATCCGATGCTGCTGGCGATGCCGCAGGGCGGACTCGACGAAGTCCAACAGGCCGAGGTCCGCGAGCTGGCTCTGCGCACGCTTGTGGCCTACCGCGACGCAGGATGCCGGCCGGCGGAGTCTCCCGATGCCGAGGATCTGCTGAGGATCCTCGAGTTCGCTGTAGGTGGCACGGAGATGTCCTCGTACCTGCCGCTGCTCGAGGAGGAGCTCGCCTATCGCGGCGAAGATCGCCGCCGCCCGGCGTGGGACAAGGCCGAGCTCGCCCCCGACCTGCCGTTCCACGTGGTGATCATCGGCGCGGGGATGTCGGGCATCCTCTCCGCCCACCGGCTCGACCAAGCAGGCGTCGACTACATCGTGCTCGACAAGAACGACGACGTCGGAGGCACCTGGCACGAGAGCGTCTATCCGGGCTGCCGGGTCGACAACCCGAACCACAACTACAGCTTCTCGTTCGCCCAGCGGCACGACTGGCCGTTCCACTACTCGACCCAGGATGTGCTCCAGGAGTACTTCCGCGACTGTGCCGATGCGTTCGACATCCGCCGCAAGATCCGCTTCGGAGCCAGCGTCCGATCGGCCACCTGGAACGAGTCCGATGCGATGTGGTCGGTGGTGTATGCCACGGCCGACGGCGCTGAGCACACCGTGCGCGCCAACGCGGTCATCAGCGCGGTCGGTCAGCTGAACCGCCCCGCCTGGCCGAGCATCGACGGGATCTCCAGCTTCGCCGGCGAATACTTCCATTCGGCAGAATGGCGCCACGATCTCGATCTCAGCGGCAAGCGGGTCGCGGTGATCGGCACCGGCTGCAGCGCGCTGCAGTTCATCCCGCACGTCGCCGAGGTCGCGTCCAGCGTCGTGGTGCTGCAGCGCACGCCACCGTGGGTCGCTCCGACACCGGACTACCACGACGCCGTCAGCCCGGGTTTGACGTGGCTGTTCGGTCACGTGCCGACCTACAGCGAGCTCAACCGCTTCCTCATCTTCTGGCGGATGGGCGATGCGGTGCTCGACGGGGTCAGGGTCGATCCGGATTGGGAGTCGGACGGTTCGTCGGTGAGCGCGATCAGCGAGTTCACCCGCACGATGATCTTGGCCTACTACGAGGAGCAGTTCGCCGGTCGTCCCGACCTGCTCGCCAAGG
>JAOBWQ010000330.1 GCA_025463425.1 Ilumatobacteraceae bacterium
ATTTCGGAGTCGTGTCTGAATCGTTGGCTCGCGCTCGACGAGATCGAGACCGGTGACCGACCCGGCGTGACCAAGGCCGAGTCGGCCGAGACCCGCGAGTTGAAGAAGCGGAACAAGATCCTCGAGGAGGAGAACCTGATCCTGCGGCGTGCGGCAGCGTTCTTCGCGAAGGAGATGCTCCCAAAATGATGTACCCGCTCGTCGTCGAACTCGCCGCTGAAGGTGTTGCGGTGGTCACGACGTGTCGGGTCCTCGGGTTCTCTACGCAGGCGTTCTACAAATGGCGCAACCGCCCCTATTCGGACTCGGAGTGGGACGATGCGCATCTGATCAACGCGCTCAAGGATCTCCATGCCGATGATCCCGAGTTCGGATACAGGTTCCTGCACGACGAGCTCGTCGCCGGCGGCCACGAGGCCGGCCCGAACCGGGTGCAGCGTCTGTGTCGTGAGAACCAGGTGTGGTCGGTGTTCGCGAAGAAGAAGGGCTTGGGTCGCAACGTCGGGCCGCCGGTGCATGACGATCTCGTCAAACGCCACTTCAAGCTGACACACCCGATCAGGTCTGGCTGACCGATATCACCGACCACTGGACCAACGAGGGCAAGCTCTACATGTGCGCCATCAAAAGACGTCTGCTCCGGACGCATCGTCGGCTACGCCATGTCCGATCGGATGACCTCGGCTCTGGCGGTGCGGGGCGCTCGACAACGCCGTGATCGGCCGTGACTACCGCGGCACGATCGTTCATTCCGACAGGGGCAGCCAGGCCGGATTCAACCGGTCGTCGCAACACCGATCTGAGGAGGTTGTTGATGGGCAGGCCAGCTGGATGGATGACGGGCTTGACGGGCCGTTCGCCAATGAAGTCGTCGGGGCGCCGGCGCACCGTCGCGAGATCGAGCGCGAGTCTGGAAGCGGGTCGCGACGGGAAATCACGAGCGAGGCGGCTGCGGAGGCTGTGGGTGTGTCATCCGCGGTCGGGAGCCGATGGTTCCGCCATGGTGGAGGAATGCCACCGATGGATCTGAACCCGGGAACGGACCGCTACTTGTCGTTTGCCGAGCGCGAGGAGATAGCGCTGTTGCGCGCCCAGGGCGGTGGGGTGAGATCGATCGCCCGCGAGATCGGCCAGGTCGCCGTCGACGGTGTCGCGCGAGCTGCGCCGCAACGCTGCGACTCGTGGCGGCAAGCTCGAGTATCGGGCGTCGGTCGCGCAATGGAAAGCAGACCTTGTCGCGCAGCGGCCGAAGGCGTGCAAGCTGGTTGAGAACCCACAGTTGCGTGAATACGTGCAGGACCGTTTGTCGGGTGTCGTGCGCGGCGCGGACGGTGACATCGTTGGTCCGACAGCGCCGGTGTGGATTGGTCGGAACAAGCCGCATCGAGGTGATCGCCGTTGGGTTCGAGGGTGGAGCTGCTGCACCGGCACTCCCACCAACAACATCTCTTGCCGAAGCTCTCAAAGCTCCTCACGATGCCCGTCGCGGACCAGCGACGCAAGACGGCGCAGCTGAAACAGCGGCAGACCCGACTGAACGAAGCGGACCAAGCCCTGGCCATTGTCGCGTACCGCACGAGTGGATCAATCAATGTCGTCGCTCGAGAGTTCGGCATCAACCGTCGTACAGCGGCAAACATCCTCGAGCGGCACAGCCTCGACCGTTACTACAACGTCCTCACCGCCGAGCACATCCGAGAAGCGGCCACGCTGTATCGAGATGGTTGGTCCCTCGCCAAGCTCGGTCAGCACCTCGGCGTGGACGCCGGCACGGTGCGCAGAGCACTCCGCAAGGCCGGCGTCACGATGCGCCCGGTCGGAACGAACCAGTGGACTGGTGGCTAGGCAGCCCCGGTGTTGTCACGATTGCCATCCAACGGTTCAGCAGCTGACTCTGTCAGCACTTCATCCCAGACCCGCTCGACGCCGATGCGGGTCACTGCAGAAGACCTTCTCGTTCGAGAAGCACCAACTGCATCGGCCACTGACTTCCGCCAGCCGCAGTTCAGCGAAACGCTGAACGTCGACTCGTTCTGGCTCGACACCATTATCACACTGATACTGCAGGCACGGATCGACGAGATCGGACTACGAGGTCCGGCCTACCTCGAGGGTCTGAAACTCTTACCGTCTGTGATGGGTTGCTTGCGCTATCGAAGCCCACCTGCAGCAGTGACTTCGCCAGCCGATGACGCGGACGGGTGTTGAGCCAACAGCGCAACGGCTGCCTCGGCCGTGAGCGGTCTCGAAAACAAAAAGCCCTGGCCGAGTTCGCAATGTTGGTCGCGGAGGACGTCCCGCTGGATGCCAACCTCGATGCCTTCCGCGACCGTTTCCATACGTAGTGTTTTTGCGAGGTCTAGGAGGCCGCGGACGATGTCCGGCATGTGTTCGTCTTCGGTGATGGTGTTGATGAAGGAGCGGTCGATCTTCAAGATATCGATCGGAAATTGGCGCAGGTAGCTCAGCGAGGAGTAGCCGGTGCCGAAGTCGTCGATCGCCAACTTGATGTCAAGTTCGCGCAGCTGTCGGAGGCGGGAGGCTGCCATTGCGGCGTCTTGAATCAGTGAGGTTTCAGTGATCTCGAGCACGAGGGATCCGGGCCGCAGCCGTGAGGTGCGGAGCGCCTCGCGGACGTGTCCGAAGAGCGTGTCGGAGGCAATTTGGCGGCCACTGATGTTAACCGCGATGGAGAGAGCGCGGTCGGGGTAATCACGCTGCCACTTGGCTGCGGTGGTGCATGCTTGGAGTAGTACCCATTGGCCGATCTCGATGATCGATCCGTTCGCTTCAGCGATCGGGATGAACTCGTCTGGGCCTACGAGACCTCGGGTCGGGTGGTTCCATCGCAGCAGGGCCTCGAAGCCGACCAGCTCGTCCGTTTCGAGATCGACGACCGGCTGATAGGCGAGTTCGAATTGGCCGTCGTCGAGTGCGCCGGCCAGGTCGCTCTCAAGCTCACGTCGTTGGATCGCGGCGCTACGCATTTCAGGATCGAAGAGAGCCCATTTGGCTTTGCCTGATGTCTTGGCTTGATACATCGCGACGTCTGCGTCACGAAGGATTGATGTCGCAGTCGACCTGTCCTCACCTACGGCAACGCCGATGCTCGCCGATAGTGCGATGCTCTGCCCGAACCATTCGACTGCGTGGGCGAACGAGTCGAGGATGCGGTCAGCTATTGCGGCGGCTTCGTCCAGCGGTGGGTTGCATTGTTCGAGCAAGATCGCGAACTCGTCCCCTCCGAGGCGGGCGACGGTGTCGCCGGTGCGGACGGCTGCCAGCAACCGCGCGGAGATCTCGCTCAGCACGTGGTCGCCGGCGTCGTGGCCGTAACTGTCGTTGACCATCTTGAAGCCGTCGACGTCCACGTACACGAGCGCGACGTCCGTGCCGGATCGCGCCGAGCGTTGAAAGGCGTGAGCGACCCGATCGTGGAAGAGTGAACGGTTCGCGAGCCCGGTGAGAGCGTCGTGGAATGCGAGTTGGGTCAGCTCGGCCTCGGCGCGCTTGCGATCCGTGATGTCGTGGATGTTGATGATCACGCCACCGATGTTCAAATCCGCGGCAGGGTTCACGGCACGCAAACTGAACCAACGAATGGAACCGTCGGCCAATTGCGTCCTGAACTCGCTGTCGGCAACGACGCCTTCGGTGGTCCGTATCCAATCGAGGGAGGCCCGCATTCGTGCTCGTTCGAGTGGTTCGACGAATTCCATCACGTCCGCGCCTACGGTACCCGCGCCCTGTTTGCCGAGCATCTCGACGAGTTGGGGTGCTTCGTTGGTGACTCTGCCATCGACATCTACGACGATCACGGCGTCTGCGGAGTTGCCGGCTAGTGAGCGCCAATAGATCTCGCGACGGCGCATCTCGGCGTCCTGCACCAAACGGGCGTTGACCAGCCGCAACTCTCGGAAGAATGCCAAAACGATCAGCCCGGCGGTCACGGCGAAAAGAGGAATTGGATTCGGATCAGATCCGTGCGCAGTTGACCACAGTTCAACGATGCCGGGTACCAGCAGAGGGGCGAGACTCATCAGAACACGCCCTCGCGGCAACACTCGCGGCGTCACGACCGGGCGATTCGGCGACTTCAGAGAAACAGCGACGGCCATGAGTGCAGCACCGCCCATCCACCCTAGATCCATCCACGTCGACTTGGCCGCCGCATCGCTGAACAACAACGCCGCGAAATCCGACGCCAGCCAGGCACCGATCCCGAACAGCATCGCGAACCCCGGCAAGCTCCACAGCCGACGGCTCAGCAGCGCCTTGACCACAACGGCGAGCAGGGCGGCATCGAGCACCGGATAGGCCGCCCACACGAGATGAACCAATGTCGACACCGACTGATCCGCGAAGATGGCACTCACGTCGGCAGTGATCCAGACCCCGGCGATCGCCAGGATCACAAACGATCCCATATCGATCAGAGCGTCGACATCGAACGTGCGCCTGCCGGGCCGCAGACCCAGCCGTGCGATCAATCCGGCGGCGAGAGCAACGTACGACGCCAAGTAGAAGACATCCGCGATCGACACGTCCGGGGGCGCACCGTTCACGTGCGAGACCACCATGTAGCACGCGTCTCCTACGCCGGACAGGAGCAGCGCAACGGCTATCAGCTGATCACCAGCGCGAGTCCACAGGTTCCTACGTGTAGCGAACCATGCGAGGCAGCCGGCGCCGACCGTCACGGCGAGATACGAGAACTCGCCCGCGAGGCCGGACGGTCGCGCCACATGAAGCCCGCCGAGAGCCACCAGCGCAGCAAAGGCGCCCAGCGCGACTCGTCCGCTGCTGCCGTGGTCAGCCACGTGGTGGTCCCTGTGCTTGGCGCGCTTCAGACGAGGCGAACCTCCATCATCCGGTGCGAAGCGATTCATGAAACGACGAGATGGCACACACCAATATCGACGAACAAGACCTGAACTTGACTGTCAGGAGCGGGGTACGTGAAGCGCCCTTGCATTTGATGAGTCCTCGGTTTGGGTTGCAATTTCGTGCTGTTCGAGACACATGAGGAGAGCGCGACATACCGAGGAGTTATCCGCCTAGAGTTCCCTCGCAGGATTCTTGATCTGCTCAACGCCGCAAAGTCGCGGACCTCGCTGCCGATCTGGGAGTGACGGATCATCGATCCACCAGTGGAGTCGTGAGCACCCGCTGTTCGTCGATCGAAACTCGTTTCCGCGGCGGGGTCGCTCGCTGCTCCGCGAACAACCTTTCGCGCCCGTGACTGAACCACGATCGGTGTGTCAGGTCAGCCCACGACCCGCGGAGTTTGACAGTCCCTGCTCTGTCAGCCATCCGCTGAGCGCAGTTGCGGGGAGGGGACGGCTCCACAGGTACCCCTGTGCGAATGGGCACCGGGCTTCGTTGAGCGTCTCGAGCTGAGCGGCGGTCTCGACTCCTTCTGCGACAACGCGTAGCTTCAAGGTCTCGCCAAGCATGGTGATTGCCTCGACGAGCGGGCGGTCGTCGAAGCGAGTGCCTAGATCGGAGACGAATGATCGGTCGATCTTGAGGACATCGACCGGCAGTCTCTTGAGGTAGGCGAGGGACGAGTACCCGGTCCCGAAGTCGTCGATCGCGAGGTGTATGCCTGTCTCTCTCAGGGTTCTGAGGCTGCGGATGGAGCGTTCGATATCACCCATGATCGACGTCTCGGTGATTTCGAGAGTCAGTTTCGATGCTGGGATGCGAGCGCCTTGGAGCGCAGACTCGACAGCTCGGTTCAGCGAGGAGCTAAGAATTTGTCCGGTGGCTATGTTCACCGCCATGCCGGCGTCGGCGAGAGCGAAGTCCTGCTGCCAGACACCGAGTTGATGTACGGCGCTATCGAGGACCCATTCGCCGATCGGAATGATGAGACCCGTTTCTTCTGCGAGTGGAATGAACTCGTCGGGACTGACCACGCCGCGCGCGGGGTGGTTCCAGCGAATGAGAGCTTCAAAGCCGGCAACCCTGAGGGCCGGAAGGGCGAGGATTGGTTGGTAGTACACCTCCAACTCGTCGCGGTCGAGTGCGTGACGAAGTTCGCCTTCGAGGTCGAGCCGGGACCGCGCACGTTCCCGGAGCACCCGATCGAACAAGCAGCTCTGCGCGCGTCCGTTCTCCTTGGCCTTGTACATCGCAGCGTCCGCATCGCGAAGCAACGTCTCGCTCGTGTCGGTCGGGCTCGCGTAAGCGATCCCAATGCTCGCGGAGAGGTGGAGCTCGAGGCCGTCCAGTACAAATGGCGCCCGGAAGACGTCCAGCACACGGTCCGCGGTGGCGTCCGGTGCAGCATCTGGCTGTCTGGGGTGCACGATTACGAATTCGTCCCCGCCGAATCTTGCAATGAAGGCGTCTGGAAGATGTCGGACGAGGCGCCGGGTCACGGCGCGCAGTACTTGGTCGCCGACCACGTGGCCGATGCCGTCATTGACGACCTTGAACCGATCGATGTCGACGAAAAGCACGTCGATTTCCGTTCGGTCCTTTCGGGCTCCGGTGAGGAGTACGTCGAGGTGCTTGACCAAATGGACCTTGTTCGGGAGCCCGGTCAGATCATCGTGCGTTGCGCGCCTAGCCAGTTCGTCCTCGGTGACCTTTCGGTCAGTTATGTCCGTCGTGACGCCCACAACGGCTAGAAAGGTGCCGTCGTCGTCGAACACCGGAGTCGACGTCGCGATGACGGGAATCACAGTGCCGTCACGTCGGCGGACACGAAAATCTCCCGTCCAGGACAGGCCGGCTGCGACTCGCTCAGCGAGATCGTCGGAAGCAGCCGTGCTGTCGACCGGCGCCACGAGGTCGGCGACGAAGCGCCCGAGCGCTTCCGTTTGGGTCCAGCCATACATGTGTGTGGCCGCTTGATTCCAGAATGCGATCCGACCCCGAGCGTCGGTGGCGATGATCGCTTGACCGGCAGCGTCAAGTAGGCGGGCTTGGAATATTACGGCCCGTTCGGCGGCCTTGCGAGCGGTCACGTCACGAAAGTTGACGATGATGCCGCAGACCTCGGGCGAATTGAGATGATTGGTCATGCTGAACTCGAACCATCTTGCGCCGACGCGTGTTCGGATCAGCAGATCGCTCGACCGGGTAGCACCCGGATGTCCACGGACGGCCTTGAACATCCCTACCAGCACCGCCCGGTCCGCATCAGGCAAGGTCTCAAACGGAATAAGCTTCGCCGCGGTTTCAGACTCGCTCTCCAACGGTGTGTACGCCTCGATGACAGCACCCTGGGCGTCCAGAATGCGGTAGCCGTCGACCGATTTCAACATCACCAAGTCACGGCGCCGCCCAGCCACACCAAGCTGCCGTTCCGCTTCGACGCGATCCGTCACGTCCCGCAACGTCGAGACCACGGCATACGGTTCAAGCTCGGCGCCGCGGATCAACGGGCGCACATCCATCTCGAGCCAATGAATGGTTCCGGCGAGCCTCTCGACGCCCAGAACATGCCCTGACGACCCACGACCAGTCTGTATGCAGTGCCGCCCCGGGCGATCCGTGATGTCGAGCGGTTTGCCATCGACATCGACGGCGTACCACGCCACAGACGCCAGATTCGCACCTCGCAAATCAACCATTGGTATCCCCAGCAACTCCGCTGCCGCAGCATTGACTTCGAGCACGACGCCACGTCGGTCCTGCACCAAAACACCGACCGTTACAGCATCGAGCACGCGCTCGTCGTCCGACAATTCCTGACGAACGCCGACCACCATATTCGCACTAGGGCGTACGCTTCGCGCCCCATGAACCAGTCTCGAAGTCACCAGACTTGCACGCGAACACGAAGCATCACACTAGATATCGGCAGGACTGCCAACAGCTGAAGGGGTTTGCAAGCGCACGCGTGGTACACCCTCGCTATGCGGACGGCTCCGGGAGGCGTCCGCGGGTCCCACGCATTCTTCGCCGTACGTCGGTGCGTGAGGCACGGCGATGCTGCTGCACCGGTACTCCCACCAACAACATCTGCTCAAGCCTCTCGGGTTAACCGCCTCGCAGCTCACGAGCGTCAAGCCCTAGCCGAAGATCCACTGCTCCCGCTCGAAGAAGGACTGTCACTCGATTCGCGACCCTTGTTCTGACCGAGCTTGAGTCGTTCAGCATCAAGTAGACGTCATCACTCAGCAGGCGCTCAATTCGGCGAGTGCTGCCTTGCGACCGGCGAGCAACGCGATGTCCTCCTCTGTGAGCGCGACATCACTCTGTAGTAGGCCAGCACCACCCCCGCGGGCGTGTCGAGACGCTGGCGACGGTCCGACGACCGGTCATAGCAACTGTATTTGAGCCGCCACGCGACGTCCTCAAAAAGGCGCGACTTGCTCTTGTCGTGGACATCGCTGGCAGCTACTCTGGCGGCTTCCAACCAGAAGGGAAAGCTGCTGAAGGAACGGTCGCCGCGTTGGTACTCCCGTCATGGGCAGACACATACCACCGCTTTCCCGCGATCGAGACTGACCGCCACCGTCGACGACTCAGAGAGGTCGCAGTTTTCATTGGAAGTGCGCTTATTGGCTACCTTTCGATCCTGGGGCTCGTCCTCGTTGCAGGGAGACGATCGGGGGCCTTCTCGGATCTCCCCCGAGGACAGCCAACGGTCGAGGCTCTCGCTGCCGGCGCCCTTCACGCAGTGTCCGGCACACTTGCGCCAAGTGTGGCTCAGGGATCTGCGGTAGGGAGCGCCGTCTCGGCGCTGGTGTGGGCCTGGTACACCTCTTTCGTCCTCGTGCTTCCTCAGCTTGGAGGAAGATTGTGGGGAAAATAGGCCCGCCGTCCTGTTGAGTTAAAGCGACTGTGGGCCGATCTACGAGGTCGCTCGTGGATTGCGACACCCGTTGGGCAACATCGCCGCCGCCCTCGAACGGTGAGGCGTCCAGCACCGCTAGAACGGCCTGGGGAACAGCGCCCCGTGGTCTTCGGAGCTCTCGCCAATCAAAAACGTGTTTGCACGCTCACCGCCAGCCTCGACCTTTTGCTTTGTTCACGGCCACACTAAGGACGAGGTGAAGGGGCCTGAGACGGGATCTCAACTTGGGGATTAGGCTTCGCCTCCACATGAGAATTTGTGTCGCTACCATCTTGGGTGCTGGAGCCGTCCTCGTGACGAGCTGTTCGTCGGGGTCGGGCTTGAAAGCGAGTCGTTCCGAAAACGAGTCGACAGCCATCACATCATCGGCGACCGGAGTGGCCGGGTCGTCGAACACTGCGAGTGATCAGACTGCGTCAACCCCGTCGCCGGACAACTTGGCTATCGCCTTCACATCGGAGCGCGACGGCAACCAAGAGATCTATGCGATGAATGCCGACGGCACCGATCAGACTCGCCTCACCCATAACTCAGCACGTGACTTCACGCCTGCTTGGTCGCCAGACGGCACCCAGATCGTCTTCACATCGGACCGTGACGGTTACGACAATCTCTACGTAATGAATGCCGACGGCACTGGGCAGATGGCACTGACCGATACTGGCGATGACACCGGCGGAAGTTGGTCGCCCAGCGGCACGAGAATCGCATTCGCTTCGTCTCGTGGCGGTCGGTCGGCCATCTGGGTGATCAATGCCGATGGTAGTGGCGCGACTAGTACGTCGAGTTCCAACGGCGACGATCCGGCCTGGTCGCCGGACGGAACGAAGATCGCCTACAACGACTACCACGATTCCATGAACCAGATCGCCGTGATCAACGCCACAGGTCTTGATCCTCCTACTGTGCTCACTGCCGAAGGCGAAAACCAAGACGCGGCATGGTCGCCGGACGGCAAGCAACTCGCCTTCGACTCCGACCGTCGCGGCAACGTTGACATCTACGTGATGAACAATGATGGCACCGCGCAGACACCGCTCAGCAAGGCTTCCGAGGACGAGTTCTACCCGGCATGGTCGCCTGACGGCAGTAAGATTGTCTTTGGCGCGGTGCAGGACGGGAAGAACTACATTCTCGTGATGAATGCTGACGGCAGCGGAAGATCGACGCTCACTAGGTCTGGAGACGACTACAACGCTGAATGGCGGCCCGCCGCTCAAGCACCCTGACGCCGGGCAAGCACAGCACAGCCTCTTCGCCAGCGACAATACGCCGACATGCTGAACGTTCTCGACCGGCACCGTTGGCGCACGCGCGCCGAGCTGACATCGCGGATCGTGAACTGGGTCGAGCGGACCTACCATCGACGCCGACGGCAGGCACGACTCGCCAAACTCACACCCATCGAGTTCGAACTCGTCTTCAACACACAGGCCACAGCCGCCTGAACCTCCACAACCCCACTGTCAACCAAACTGGGGGCAGACCCATCCATCCTCGTTTCCAAGGTAAGGAGACTCCGCGGATCCCAGGCGATTCACCGATCCAAACTTGCCGTTGGTCCCACACGGCCGTCGCGTACGTCTCGCTGGCGCCGATGAGTGTCGCACGCAGCCCGACGTTGTCTCTGCCGGCACGGGTGTACATCAACCGCCACAGCGTGATGGGCACGAATGCCGAGCCGCTCGGATCCGCTGCCGCAGTGATGTACAGGCCTCCGCCGCCCGATCGCGACCGCCACCACAGCACCGATCGCGGCCCGGCGGGTTCAAACCGATGCTGCACTCGAACCCACGCTCATGTCGCACCTGCTTTGCCACAGCGGCACGTTGCTGCATGTGTGCCGCACCGATCCCAAGCGGCAGGTCTTGACCGGCAGTCAGGGAGCGCCGAGGCCGTGGCGGACGGCGAGCGCGGTGGCCTCGGACCGGGAGGCCACGCCGAGCTTGGCGAGGATGTTCGACACGTGATGCTCGGCGGTCTTGCGGCTGATGAACAGCGCGGTCGCGATCTGCGGGTTCGACCGACCCGCCGCGACCAGTGACAGCACCTCTAGCTCGCGCCCGCTCAGACCGAAGCGGTCGACGGGAACAGCGGGTCCCGCCGGAGCTAGATCGAGTTGTGCCAGCTGCCGCGTCCGCCCTGCCTGATACGGACAGTCCATTGCGTCGAAGGCGACTGCAAGGCGATCGGGTCCGGCAGCGTCACCAGCCTGCATTGCCTCGACGCGGCGGATGATCCCGATCGCGAGCTGGTTGTGACGGGCGACGTGGGCAGCGCGACGCACGCGATCGGCGAGCCGATCGGCCCGGGTGAGCAACGACGCCTCCGCCCATGCGGCCGCGTACATGGGCCGCCAGATCGTCTGGTTCATGCTTCGTACCAGTGATGGGTCGTCGGGTTCGGGCGTGAGGATCCGCATCGCGGCTTCGGCGTCCCCGCGATGCAACAGGACGAACGCGTCCATCATCTGCGGCCAGATTCGTGGATCGGTGTCGTCCTGGTGGTCGAGCATGATCGCCCGCTTGATGGCCACCCACCGGTCGCGCTGCTCGTCGTCGCCGAGGATGCCGTACGCCATCGCGACTGCGTAGGTAGCGGGCGCGTGGCTGTTCACCTGCGGGCAGCCGGCTTCACGCCAGCCGGCCTCGAACCGGGCTGCGATCGGCAGGAGCTCGGCGAAGTGTCCGGCGAACGCGTCCACCTCCATCCGCCGTCCAAGCGCGACGTGTTGCCCTTCGCGCAGGAACGGCAGCCGCGACAGATCGTCGGCGTGCCGGCGTGCGGTGCGCAACTGTCCCACGGCGAGGTTGATGTGCGCGCCCATCAGATGCGCATCGGTGTGATCCATGCCGGTCATCACGTTGAGCGGCTGGCGGGACATTGCGTCAAGGCGCTCGCTCACGGTGCGTCGGGCCGCGGGCAGATCTTCTTCGAGCATCTCCACGCCGCAGCGGGCGTCGCGTGCAGCATCGATCAACTGATCGTCGTTCGATTCGATCGCGAGCATGACGGCGCGTTGCGCAGCGTCGCGCGTGAAGCCGCTGCCGATGCCTGACATGCTGCGCGCCACCGCGAGCGCAGCCTCGACGTGTTGCGAGCCCGCTCCGAGATCGGCTGCGCGTCGTAGTAGCGCCTCGTTGTGCTCTCGGGGGAGACGTGCGGCGATCGTGCCGAGATGCCGCTCGTAGACCGTCACCGAATTGGCGAGATCGAGTGCGGCGAGCTCGTTCAGTCCGGCTGCGATGGCGACGGCGGCAGCTTCGTCGAGCAGACGCAATGCTTCGGATCCGACGTAGCGCAGGAGGGCGGCGCGGGAGGCGCGCACCAGCAGCTCGTGGCGTTGCTCAGCTGTGGCCGCCAGCGAGGCGGCTTGCTCGTACCGTTGCTGCGCCTCGTTGGGCCGTCCGCGCAGGAACACCACCTCAGCCAGTTGCTGGGCCAGCCCGACAGCGGTGTCGTGGTGGCGGAGGTCGCCGCCGGCCCAGTTCAGTGCAGCGCGCGCGTCGTCGACCACGGCGTCGACTCGGTCGCACCACGACGTGTCGCCGGCGTCGGCTGCAAGCAACCGCTCCAGCTCCGTTGCGCACCATGTTGCGTGACGGCGGTGCAGATCGTCGAGCTCGGCCAGTTCTTGCGACAGGTCGGTCGAGTACTGGCGCACCGCTTCCAGGATCCGGTAGCGCGAGCGGATGCCCGGCACGAGCGTGACCAGACTCCAGTCGACGAGCGCGCCGAGACGATCGAGGGCCGCGCTCACTGTCGAGCCGAGGAGGGCCGCCGCAGCGTCGATCGAGAACGGAGCCGCGAAGACCGAGCAGGTGCGCAGCACCGTCTGCTCCTCGGTTGTCAGGAGGTGATAGCTCCAGTCGATGGTGGCGCGCAGCGAGCGATGGCGGGTGTCGGTGCCGTGCGTCGAGGCCTGTAGTTCCAGTCCCTCCGCCAGTGATCGACGCAGACCATCGAGGCCCATGGTGGGCACACGTGACGCACCGAGCTCGATGGCCAGGGCCATGCCCTCGAACGATCGGCACACGTCGTGCACCAGCGATTCGTCTGCGAGCAGTTCGGGGCTGGCGCCGCCGGCAAGCGCGCGCACCATGAACAGATCGACGGCGTCGCCGCGATGACCGCCATCGTCACCCATCGACATGCCTGGCACGGGCATCACCCGCTCGCCGGGCAGCAGCAGTCGGAGCCGGCTGGTGGCCAGCACGCGCAGGTTCGGGCACGACGTGAGCAGATCGGCGACGTGTTCGCGGACTGGGTCCGCCAGGTGCTCGCAATTGTCGAGGACCAGCAGAACCTGGCGCGAGGCGAGCGACGCGACCAGTGACTCGCGCCGGCCGAGGCCCGCGCGTTCGGGGACACCAGCCGCCTCGGCCGTCGCCGCGACCACGGCGCCGGGATCGGTCACGTGCACGAGATCGACGAACACGACGCCGTCGTCGAAACTGCCGGCGAGGTCGCCCGCCACGGCCACCGCCAGCCGAGTCTTGCCGACCCCGCCCGGGCCCGTCGCGGTGACGAGCCGGTTGTGTTCAACTGCATGACGCAATGCGGCCCGCTCGGCGACTCGCCCGACGAACGGCGTGAGCGCGATAGGAAGGTTGGTACGTCCCGTGCCCTCGACTCCGTCGGGAGCTGCAAGCGTCATCCAGGCATTGTGTCATCGCCTACCGGCGAGGCTCGATCAGGCAGATGCGCTCTGGGGGCCGAATTCGTTGGCAACCGAGACGACGAGGTTGGCGGGGAAGCCGCCGCGACGGGCGTGCTCCTTGATGTCTTCTGCGCTCTCGGCCTCGTGGAGGCAGTAGATCTTGTCGCCGGCGACGTAGCTGGTGATCCACGTGTAGGGCACGCCGAGGCCGTCGACCACCTCGTTCGAGGCCTTGGCGATGTCGGCCAGTTCGTCTTGGGTCAGGTTGCTCGCGCCGGGGATCTGGCGCTCGATCAGGAATCGCTGCATGGTGTGTCCTCCAGTGTCGTGCCGGAGCTTCCCGGCAGAACCCATGGTGAAGCAAGGCTTGCCCCCACGCATCGGGCACCTTGCCCATCTTCCTCACCCATTTGCGCGTGGGGGAGGGTCGCTGCCCGGCTCGGTGGGTGCTGGACACTCTCACGCACGTGTGCGGCCCCCACCCGGCACATGCGGGTTGACATCAGAAATAGCTGGATGTACTCGGGTCACCTCGGGCTTCGAGGCCAGCCACGCGGTTGTTGATCAGCCGGATTTTGGCGTTGATGCCTTCGAGGCGACTGTTCGAGATGCCTTGCTCGACGGACGCGATGAGCCCGTCGAAATGCCGGCGGATCCGTTTGACCAACGCCCGGAAGGGCTTCAAGCGGCTTCGTAGCGCACGGGTGCACCACGCTTTCAGGTAGGCGCGGGCGTCGCCGGGGTCGACGATCTTGT
Source organism: Ilumatobacteraceae bacterium (assembly GCA_025463425.1). Lineage (GTDB taxonomy): Bacteria > Actinomycetota > Acidimicrobiia > Acidimicrobiales > Ilumatobacteraceae > WLMZ01. Next base: position 14,232 of record JAOBWQ010000330.1, read on the forward strand.
AGAGGTCGCGGTAGGCCTCTTTCAGTTCCCAGGCACGGAACAATCCGTAGCGTGAAGCGCCCCGGGTCTGGTGGAGGCTCCAACCTTTGAGAAGGATGGAGTCATGCCAAGCAATGGGAAGTATCCGGACGAGATTGGTGAGCGTGCGGTGCGGATGGTGCTCGATCATCAGCACGAGTACGGGTCGCAGTGGGAAGCGATGTGCTCGGTCGCGGAGAAGTTGGGTCCGAAGCCGGAGACGGTTCGGCTGTGGGTTCGTCAGGTCGAAAAGGACACCGGCCGCCGGGCCGGCGCGTCGACTGACGAGCTCGCCGAGCTGAAGCGGTTGAAGCGTGAGAACGCCGAGTCGCGCCGCGCCAACGCCATCTCGATTGTCCGTTGCTGGTCAGCCACCTCCTTGCGTAACGCCTTGATCTCGGCCAACTCGACAGTCATCGGCCCGATGACGAGCCCGCTGTCGATGTGGGCCTGGATCACCAGCGCCGCAACGTTTCCGGAGTCGTAATCGAAAACGCCCGAGCAACCTCGGTCACTGTCCGTTCCCGATCCAAAACTTCCTCGACAGCTCGACGCCGGAACTCGGCCGTGCACTTCGATGGACGTGCCATGACAACAGTCTCCTCCCGCGACCGCCTACGGCCACGGAATGAGCACTGCATCAAACCCGGGGTGACTCATTACAGCGGCTTCTTCGAGACCGAGCTCGATGAGCTGCTGCGCGAGCGCGAGTTCAGTTCGCTCATCTTCACCGGGTGCACAACCAGCGTGTGCGTGGAATCAACGCTGCGCGACGCGTTCTACCGCGACTATCGGTGCCTTCTCTTCACGGATTGTTGCGGGGAAGCGAACGGCAGCAACGAGTTGAGAACCAACCATTAGGCGACTCTCACCGTGATCGAGGTTCTTCGGCTGGACAGCCGAATCCTCGGACCTCCTCACCGCACTGTCAGGCTCAGAGGCGACCGTGCAACGTTGACCGTCGGTCGTCGTCGACTGGTTCGGCGCGAGTCGATCACGACCATAACTGCGAGCGGACAGCGTGCTCGATCGAGGATGGGTCGGTGCCGAGTGCCACGTAGTCGGCTTCGACGGCGGCGGCGAGTTCAGCGACCAGTCCGAGTTTGGTGGGTCCGGTCTCGGTGTCGACGAGGATGACGCGTGCACCGGTGGCGGCGAGGTGCCGGATGGCATCGCGGGCGGCTTCGAGCGGGTCCTGTCCCGGCGCCGTCGATGTGCCCGTCGCTCGTCCGTCGGTAATGATCACGACGGTCGGATCGAGTGCCCGGTCGCCGGTCGCTCCGTCGATCAGGTCGCGCGCAGTGTCGATACCAGCCGACAGTGGTGAGGTGCCGCCGGTGCGAATGTCCTGCAGCCGCGCCTTCGCGATCTCGATCGATGCAGTCGGGCGCAGGATGATTTCGGCCGAGGCGTCGCGGAAGGTCACGAGCGCGACGCGACCGCGTCGGCGGTACGCGTCGCCGAGCAGCCCAAGCACGGCGGACTTCGTCGCGGCCATGCGATGCTCGGCGCCCATCGATCCGGATGCGTCGACAACGAGCACGACGAGGGCACCGGTGCGTTGTTCGCGTTGGGCACCGCGCAGATCGGAGGCGGTCACCGGTGCCACCGGGTCACCGATGGCGGCACGCCGGGTGGCGAGCGCCGTCGCGGTGGCCCGCCCGTCGATGGTGCCCGCCGAGTCCAGGGGCGCCTCGCGCAGGAACCGGCCACGGGGTGCGTTCTGAGTGCCGAAGCGGCCTACGCTGCCGTTCGGTCTGGTCGGGCGATTCGGGTCGGGCAGCCGCATGCTGGTCGGGCCTGCTGCCTGGTCGAGTTGGTGGTCGTGGTCCGGTGGCGATGGTTCGTTGCTGTGGTCGTCGGGCTGGCTCGCCTCGAGAGCTTGTTGCCATGCGCAGTCAAGTTCGTCGGGCCGGATGCCGGGTTCGTCGAAGGGCCGCCGGCGGCGGCGATGCGCGAGGACCATCTCGGCGACCGCGCGCACGTCGGCGGCCGTCACGATGTCGCGGCCGTCGAGTGCGGCGTGAGCGGTGGAGGCCCGGCACAGCATCAGATCGGCGCGAAGGCCCTCGGCGCCGACCTCGAGCGCGAGGTGGCTGGCGATCTGGGCGACTTCGGATGGGAGATCGACTGCTGCGGATTCGGCGACGGCCAAGCGTTGGCGGAGCTGTTGGTCGTCGTCGAGGAACTCGTCGAGATGGTGGTGGAGCATCTCGGTCGCGAGCTGGCGGCGGACGGCTTCGATGCGATCACCGGGGTGCTTGGGTGCTGCGACGTCGACCGCTAGTCCGAAGCGGTCGAGGAGTTGTGGTCGCAGCTCGCCTTCTTCGGGGTTCATCGACGCGACGAGCACGAAGCGCGCCGGGTGGTTGTGTGACACGCCGTCGCGTTCCACCCGGTTGACACCGGACACCGACACATCGAGCAGGGTGTCGACGAGGTGGTCGGCGAGGAGGTTGATCTCGTCGACGTAGAGGACGCCCCCGTGGGCTGCAGCGAGGAGCCCGGGCCGAAACCGGGGTTGGCCGTCGGTCAGGAGGGCGGCGACATCGAGTGAGCCGATGACGCGGTCCTCGGTCGCGCCGAGTGGGAGCTCGATGAACGGTGCACCGTCGGGCAGCAATGCCGCCAGCCCTCGGGCGAGTGTGGTCTTGGCGGACCCCTTGTCGCCGCGCAACAGCACGCCGCCGAGTCGTGGGTTGACGGCCACCATCAGCAGTGCCGTCTTGGCCTGTTCCAGGCCGACGACCGCTGAGAACCGGAGGGTGGTCATCGGCTCTCCTCCCATCCTTCTGCTTCGAGCACGGCCTGGCGCAGGGTCGCGACGGCGTCGTCGCTGGCGTTCCACATCTGACGCTCGACGGCTTCGAGGAGCTTCTCGGCGATCGACTTGAGCGCCCACGGGTTGGACTGTTCGAAGAACTTGCGGATCTGTGGGTCGGCGACGTAGGCCTCGGTGACCTTGTCGTACATCCAGTCGTCGACCACCTTGGCGGTGGCGTCGTACCCGAACAAGTAGTCGACGGTCGCGGCCATTTCGAAGGCGCCCTTGTAGCCATGACGTTGCATGGCTTCGATCCAACGTGGGTTGATGACGCGGGTGCGCACGACGCGGGTGGCTTCCTCGGCGAGCGAGCGGATCAGCGGCCGGACCGGATCTGCGGAGTCACCGAACCATGCTTTCGGATCGGCACCAGTGAGGGAGCGGATAGTGGCGATCATTCCGCCGTGGTCCTGGAGGTAGTCGTCGCTGTCGAAGATGTCGTGTTCGCGGTTGTCCTGGTTCTTGACGGCGACATCGATCGCGGCGAAGCGGCGGCGCATCGCGTCCTCGTTGGCGATGCCGTAGCCGCTTCGCCCGTAGGTCCAGCCCGACCAGGCGATGTAGATCGCGGCCAGGTCGTCGTCGGAACGCCACGAGCGTTGTTCTAGCGCCGTGACGATGCCGACGCCGTACGCGCCAGGGGTGGGGCCGTAGATGCGTGGGTCCTCGGCACCGTGGGCGCGGACGTAGTTCATGTCGGCCGGTTCGTCGAGCGACGCCGCCAGTGCGACAGCGTCGTCGACGAGATGCACGAGGTTGGGGAACGCATCGCGGAAGAATCCGCTGATCCGCAAGGTGATGTCGATGCGCGGCCGGCCCAGTTCGGCGAGCGAGGTCGGCTCGAGTCCGGTGATCCGGCGTGACTCGGCCTCCCACACCGGGCGGATGCCCAGCAGGGCGAGGGCCTCTGCGACGTCGTCGCCTTGGGTGCGCATCAGCGCGGTGCCCCACAGCACGAGCCCGACGGTCTTGGGGTAGGTCCCCTCTTCGGCGAGGTGGCGTTCGATGATCGCGTCGGCCAGCTTGCAGCCCACGTCCCAGCTGAGCTGCGTCGGCAGGGCCTTGGGGTCGAGCGAGTAGAAGTTCCGTCCGGTCGGCAGCACATGGGCGCCGCCGCGGGTCAAGGTTCCGCTCGGTCCTGCAGGGACGTAGCGGCCGCGCAGGCCGGCGAGCAGGTTGGTGATCTCGTCGGTGGATCGGCGCAGATTCGGAACGAGCCAGGTGCACACCCACTCCACCGTCGGCACATCGTGGTGGTCGACTGACCAGCCTCGTGCGGCCGCTGCTTCGAGCAGTTCGCGGCATCTGGCCTCGACGGCGTCGAGCGACTGTGGCGATTGGAGGTCCAGACCGAGCTGTGCCGCGACGGTGGTGCGCAGCGACGGGATGCGGCCATGGCCCAGGCGTGTGATCGCGAGGACGAGATCGACGAGACCCTCCCGTTCGGGCGGATCGCCGAGGGTGTGCAGACCTCCGCGGATCTGGGCGTCCTTCAACCCGCACAGGTAACCGTCGACGTTGACGATGACGTCGTCGAAATCGCTGCCCTCCGGTGCGGTCTCGAGCCCGAGGTCGCGGTCGATCGACGCGTCGGTGAGCGTCTCCCAGATCTTGTTGCGCAACGCGGGGAGCTTGGTGGGGTCGAGGCTCTGGATCTGGCTGTACTCGTCGAAGAGCTGTTCGAGCTTGGCGGTCTCGTCGTAGGTGTCGGCCCGCGTCATCGGCGGCAACAGGTGATCGATCACGACCGCGTGGGCGCGGCGCTTGGCCTGCGATCCCTCGCCAGGATCGTTGACGACGAACGGGTAGAAGTACGGGACGTCACCGATGGCGGCGTCGGGCCAGCATCCGGCCGACAGCGCGAGCGGCTTGCCGGGCAACCACTCGAGGGTGCCGTGCTTGCCGAGGTGGACGATCGCGTCGGCGCCCCACACCTCGTCGAGCCACCGGTAGAACGCTAGGTAGTGATGCGCCGGCGGGAGGTTGGGCGAGTGGTAGACCGCGACCGGGTCATCGCCGTAGCCGCGTGGTGGTTGGATCGCGACGATGACGTTGCCCAGATCGACACCGCTGAACACGAGCGCGCCGTCGTGGATACGTTGCACGCCCGGCGCCGGCCCCCATGATCGTTCGAGCTCGGAGCGCGACTCGGCGGGCAGCGTCGCGAACCACTCGCAGTAGGTGTCGGCCGGCAACGCTCCGACCGCGGCATCGATCTGTTGGCGAGTCAGCGTCTCGGCGTCGTAGGTGAGGCCGTCGGCCAGCTCGGCCATCAACTCATCCCCGCTGGCAGGGATCCGTGTGATCGAGTAACCCTCCGCGACCATCGCCTCGAGCAGTCGCATCGCCGAGGCCGGGGTGTCGAGACCGACCGCGTTGCCAAGCCGGCTGCGTTTGGTCGGGTACGCGCTCAGCACGATTGCGACTCGTCGTTCGTCGGGGGCTGCTCGACGCAGACGGGCGTAGCGAGACGCGAGGCCGGCCAGGCGAGCGACACGGTCGGGGACGGTGCGGTAGGCGCGAACCGAGTTTCCGAGATCGTCGCCGTCGTCGACGATCTCGTTGAACGCGAACACGGGTCCGATGATCCGTCCGTCGAACTCGGGGATCGCGATGCCTGCGGTCGCATCGTAGGGGCCGAGCCCACCTTCGTTGTCGAGCCATTCGGCGATCGACTGTCCCGACGACGGTGCCTGGATGATCGGTACGTCGAGCGCGGCGAGGGCGGTTGCGTCCCAGTCGTCGCCGTCGAGGCCGCCGACACCCCCGGCGATGCCAGCACCCGCCGCTGAGCCACCTGTTGCCAGCACGGTCGTGATGAGCACGTCGAGGTGCTGCTCGGCGAGGATGTCGAGCACGGGTTGGGCGGCGTCGCCGCGCAGCGAGTAGCACCACATTGCGACGACGTCGTTGCCGCGTTGTTCGAGTGCGTCGCAGAGGTCGGTGACGAACTGGGTGTTCCCCGCGACGAGGTGGGCGCGATAGAAGACGACGCCGACGACCGGGCGGTCCCCGACGCGGTCGTGGGTCGCGGTGATTCGCCAGATCCCATGGGTGGGGATCGCGACGGGCGCGTCGAATCCGAAGCCGTCGCGCAGCACGGTGTCGGCGACGAATCGGAGCAGGTGATGGAAGTTGTCCGGTCCGCCGTTGACGAGGTAGGTGAAGGCGTCGGTGAGGATCGCGCTGGGCACGCTCGACAGCCCGGTCAGCTCCGCGTCCGGGACGGCTTCACCGGCGAACGCGAGCAGTGGGATGCCGCGTTCCAGACAGGCGACTTGGAGCCGGTCGAAGTCGTCTTCCCAGGCGCGGCGCCCGCGCAGCAGGCGCACCAGCACGCACGTCGCGCCTGGCAGGTCGCGCTCGAGGTCGAAGGTCCATGGCTGCGCGGCGCGCACCTTCGGGAACCCGTCGGGGAGGGTGTCAATGGCGACCCGCAGGGCGAGGATCTCGGTGTCGACGTTGGTGATGTACCAGATCATGCAGGGGTGCTCCCGGTGAGGTCGTCGAGCCGTTTGGCGGTCAGCTCGGCAGGGGCGCGAAGGCTGCAGTCGTCGCACATGAAGCCACTCGTGGTCTGGTACCAGAGGCAGCAGTTGGTGCGCGTCCAGTACCAGCCGACAGCGTCGGGTGTGTCGAGCCTCGAGTACGAACCGAGCCCGGTCAGACGCTGCGACGCAGCGCGTTCGAACTGGGCAGCGCGGGCACGCACGATTGGGTCCCCGAAGGGTGCGACGTCGAGGGCACGGAAGATGGTGGCCAGCGATGCAGCGGCGTTGCCCCACAGCAGTCGCTCGCCCACTTTGGTGGTGGCCCGCACGGCGGCGATGAACGGGGCGAGATGCTCGTCGAGGAGGGCGTCGACGAAGTCGTCGGTCGGTACGTCGTGGCAGGTCTTGTCGAGGATCGCGACCTCGGCGGGACGGTGACGTCCGAGCCGGACCGCGGTCGCGGCCGGGTTGGTGGACGGTGTCGGGAGCTCGAGGGCGAATGCGGCGACGGCGATGCTGGGGACTCGGAACGCGTACGACTGCGTGTACAGCGAGGCTGCGACTTGGGGGTCGTCGGTGCCGCGCCCGGCGGCGGTCGAGTCGATCTCGGCGCGCAGCCGGTCCGGGTCGGCGATGAGGTCGCTGGAGCGGATCCAGCCGTCCTCGGGCGGTGCGGTGAAGCTGCACCGCAGGTACGAGACGCGTTCCAGGACCGCGGCAGCGATCTCGTCGAGTGTGGGGCTCATGATCGTGCCGTCATCGCGTTGCTCCCGTCGGGACGTGTGACCCGGTTGTCGAGGCGTCGTTGATCAGCCGCTCGATGGCAGCCATGTCGAGGTGCTCGTCGAGGGCATCGGCGAGGTGGTCGAGAGCGTCGAGTCGTGCTTGTTCGAACGATCGGCCTGCACTCACGAAGCGCTTCCGCCGATGCGTCGCGACGGTCTGCAGGAACGATCGACGGAACTCGTCGGCTTCGAACAGTCCGTGCAGGGTGGTGCCGAAGCGGTGTCCGTCGTGCACGCCGTCGACGCTCGTGCCGTTGGCGTCGTGGAGGACGACGAAGGCGTCGGCGCCGTGCACGCGAACTCTTCCGTGGTGGATCTGGTAGCCCGACACGGGCAGGCCGTCGGCGGTGCCGTCGCGCAGCAGGGTGATCTTGTTCGGCTCGAAGTGAGTGCTGATCGGCAGCATGCCGAGCGCGTCGACCTGGCCAGCGTGGCACTCGACCGGGTCGGTGATGGTCGCGCCCATCATCTGGTAGCCGCCGCAGATGCCCAGCACGACCGCTTCGCTGCGCCTAACGGCGTCGGCGAGGCCCGTGCGGCGGAGCCAGGCCATGTCGTCGATGGTCGCCTTGGAGCCGGGCAGGACGATGAGGTCGGGTGTGCCGAGCCCGCTGCGATCGTGCACGTACCGGACCCGCACTCCGTCCTCGACCGACAGGGGGTCGAGGTCGGTGAAGTTCGAGATGCGCGGGAACCTGATCACGGCCACGTCGAGCTCGTCGGCGAGGGCGTCGCCTGCCATCGGGCGTGGCGCGTCGAGTGCCATCGAGTCCTCGGCGTCGAGGCCGGTGCTGTCCAACCAGGGCACGACTCCCAGGACCGGGACACCGGTTCGTTCTGTGAGCTGCGCGCAGCCGTCGAGCAGCAGTGCTGGATCGCCGCGCAGCTTGTTGATGACCATGCCGCGCACGCATGCCCGAAGGTGATCGGGCAGCAGGGCGATGGTGCCGTAGAGCGCGGCGAACACTCCGCCGGGGTTGATGTCGCCGACAACGATCGCCGGGAGCTGTGCCTCGTGGGCGATGCGGAGGTTGACGATGTCGCGTTCGAGCAGGTTGATCTCGGTCGGGCTGCCGGCTCCCTCGCAGAGCACGACGTCGAAGCGGCGGCGCAGGTCGGCGAGCGCGTCAAGCACCACCGGCAGTAGCTCGATCTTGGTCGCGTGGTAGTCGGCGGCGGTCATCACCTGCCACGGGACGCCTTTGAGCACGATCTGGCTGCTGCGTTCCCCGGTGGGCTTGAGCAGGATCGGGTTCATCGCGACTTCGGCTGGCACGCCGGCTGCGTGTGCCTGGATGCCTTGGGCGCGGCCGATCTCGTGGCCGGAAGGTGTGACCACCGAGTTGAGCGACATGTTCTGTGCCTTGAAGGGGGCCACCCGGACGCCATGGCGGGCGAGGAGGCGGCACAGCCCGGCGACGATGGTGCTCTTGCCCGCATCAGAGGTGGTGCCGCACACCATCAGTGCGCCACGCACGGATCCGCTCATGTCCGGCTCCGTGATGTGAGTGCGAGCAGCCAGCTGATCGCTTCGTCGGGTGTCTGCACGGTGGTTGCGCCGGTGGCGGCCGGCCGGCTGACCATCACGATCGGCAGGCCGAGGCTGCGGGCGGCGGTGACCTTGGCGTTGGTGGCGTCGCCGCCGGAGTTCTTCGACACGATGGCGTCGATGTCGAGTTCGCGCAGCAGCGCCAATTCATCGGCGACGGTGAACGGTCCGCGGGCGAGGAGCAGCGTGGCGTGGCCCAGCGCTCCGGCCACGGGCGGCTCGATCGACCGGACGAACAGGTGCTGGTCGATGCAGGCAGTGAACGGTGCAACTTCTTGGCGACCGATGGTCAGCAGGACACGCCGGAAGGTCGATCGCTGCACGATCGCTGCGGCGTCGGGGACATCGGCTGCGTCGATCCAGTGGTCGCCCGGCTGTTGGGTCCACGGCGGTCGTTCGACCCGCAGCAGCGGGACGCCGACGGTCTCGCACGCGGCGAGTGCGTGGTGCGGCATCTGCTTGGCGAAGGGGTGGGTCGCGTCGATCACCGCGCCGACCCGGTCGCGCGCGAGGAGATCTTGGAGGCCCTGGATGCCGCCGAAGCCGCCGCGGCGCACGGCGACGCCGGCGGGTGGCATCGCGGGCGCCGCCGTACGGCCGGCAAGCGACATGGTGGGCTCGATGCCCGGGATGCTTGCGAGCCGAGGCGCGAGTGATGTGGCCTCGGTCGATCCCGCGAGGAGCAGGACGCAGGTCGTGCCATTGATCGTCATCGCCACTCGGTCGTGGGCACGCCGGGGTACGTCCATCCCGAGGGCGGGCGGATGATCGCGGCCGGTGTCACACCGTCGGGGAGGCCGATGCCGGGCGGCAGGTCGAGCCCGAGGTCCAGCTCTCCTGGCAGGAGATGGGTGTACGACCCAGGTGGGGATGCGGCGCCGCTTGCTGGTATCGGTGCGACGACCTCTATTCGTGCCAGTGGGGTCTCGATGACGCGGGTCGGAGAGGCGGCAACGAGTTGGTCATTGATGTCGGCGAGCGCCGCGTCGAGCGGTCGCCCGAGGTGCTGACGGAGCAGTCGCTCGACGTCGCCGCACGCCTGGATCGCGAAGGTCGCCGAGCGGCCGATGCCGAGATCGAACAGTGTGGAGTGTGCTGCGGGTCGGATTGCGTTGGTGTCGGGTCCGAGGTCAGTGATGACGTTGCCACCGCTGAAGGCGTGGGCGTCGCCGACGGCGAGGATCATCAGGACGGGCTCGTGGGTACCTCGTTTGTCGAGCGAGTAGAGGCGTGCGTGGTCGTCTATGTCGACGCGCAGTGCCGCGCTCTCGGTGGTGGCGATGACGACGGGGCCCGATCTGGTGACCACCCGGTCGGGGTCAGAGCCGTCAAACTCCCCGCTGGCGCCGTGCACACCGAGCACCCAGGAGCTGCCATCGCGGAGCAGTTCGTGGACGACGTCAGCGAGAGCCGCAGCCGGGAGTGGCACGACTTCGGCGACCATCAGCGGTGTCGCATCAGTGGTGAACTCGCGGGTGGCGAGTCCAGCAGGGAGCGATGTCGAAGCCCCGGTCCGCATCCAGGCGGCGAGCTGGTCGATGTCGTCGTCGTCGAGCATCTCGCCGAACCGTCGTCGCCTCGCCCCTGTGCGGACGACGACGACGTTGGAGCGTTCACACGTGCCGAGGCAGTCGACCGTCCACAGCCTCGTCGACGTTGCCGCGGTCGCGGCGCGGAGCAGTGCGAGGTGTGCGGCGTGGTCGATCTGCGGGTGCTTGTCCACGGTGCCGCAACAGCAGCCACGACAAATGAGGACCGATGAACTCGCGGTGGGGTCAGGCGAGCGGTCCGTGTGCGGGGTGATGTCAGGGTTCCCGAACTTCAACGGGGGGCCGCGAGGTCGATGTCGTCGACTCTGGCCCTGGTGAACCGCCGCGCCGGTCGGGTGACCGGCTCGAGCAGCCGCTCGGCGAGCCAGCCGAAGGTGAGCCCGATCCCAGTCCAGAGGATGAGTTGGATCAGTATCGATGCGACGCGGAACTTCCACAGGATCGTCGGCGGGAAGGTGATGGTGGCGTCGGTGACCGCGTTGGTGATGCCGGGGATCGCTGCTTGGGGGACCTCGTTGATGCCGGGCAGCGCGACGTAGGCGATCGCGATGATCGCGACGTAGATGAGGCCGGCGGAGAGTGTGGCGTTCCATCGGGACGTCCGGTCGATCAGGCGGCGCCAGGCAATTGCGGCGATGGTCATGCCGGCGACCGAGATGACGATCATCAGCACGAACAGCGCTGTTCGTCGACCGATCGTGTCTGCTTGGCCGATCGCGGGTGGGTTGGCCGGGTACTTGAGGACGGGGACGAGGTAGACGGCAACGAATCCGCACAGCCCAACGAGCGCAGCGGTCGGCTTCGCTTTCGTCATGCCGCCACGGCCATAGATTCCCGCGAAGACCAGCGCGCTGATCCCGCCGAGCGCGATCCCATAGATCAATGCACCGGTACCGAGCCCTGCAGAACTTTGCACCGAACGGCTGACCAGATCAGCGTCTGGTGCCTCGTGATGGATGTTGTCGGCGACATATCTCTCGAAGGCGACCGCTTTCTCGACCTGGGGTTCGCCCATGATTTTTGCGACACCGAAGCCGAACAGTCCCGCGAGGAGGCCCGCGAGGAGACCTCGCACCAACAGCTTTCTCATCATGTCGGGCGCCGCTGTTCAGTGACAGGGAAAGCCGAGAAGGTGGCGCGCGTCGTGCACCCATTCGTGCAACATGTGCCCGCCGAGGATGGACGAGGCCCCCTGCTCGGCCCCGACGATGTACATCAGGAAGAGCATCAGCACACCGGTGAACAGAGCCCACGGCATGAGTTCGCGCACCGGAATCTTGATCGAGATCGGCGTGGATTCACGTAAGGCGACGGACATGGTTGACATGTGCAGTAACTCCTTTGGGATTCAGCGTCCCAGTTGTTGGATTGTCTACGCGTCTCCGTCCGTGTCTGACTTCGAACCAATTACGTGGTTCTTCACAGTGGCGCGACCGTCCCGGATTTACACCGGGTTCCAGCGGAGTGCGTGGGCGGACGTTAACACGCGGGATCACCCGGCACAATGGCCGTCCGAGGGGCCCCCGTTCACTGTGGATCGTGCTGCGATGACGCGAAGTGGAGACGCCGCTCCTCGGTCCGCGCTGTCGTACGGCGGATCTCCAATCCATCGAGCAGCAGCCGAGTGGCGAGCACCGCGCCGACGCCTTCGCCGGCACGCAAACGCAAGTCGAGGACGGGCTCGAGTCCGAGGCGGCGCAACACGAGCGGGTGGGCCATCTCGTTGCTGCGCTGGCCCGCGACCAGGTGGCCGCTTGCTGCCGGCGACATAGTGCACGCGATCGCTGCCGCGACGGACGTGGCCAACCCGTCGAGGACCACGACACCACCGCACTCGGCGACACCGACAACGATGCCGCAGATGACTGCGAACTCCGGTCCGCCGAGAGTTCGCAGGAGGTCCACGGCGTCATCGGCGCGGCGGTGCAGGTTGCGCCAACGCTTCAGCGCGGCCGCGACGACATCCTGCTTGCGTCGGATCATCGCCGAGTCGGCACCGGACCCGAGCCCGACGACGCTGGTCGCGTCGATCCCAAGCAGTGCTGCAGTCAGGGCTGCGGCGACGGTGGTGTTGCCGATCCCGACTTCGCCGACCACCACGAGCTGGTCGGCGAAGAGACGCCTGCCGGCTCGCGTGCCGAGCTCGATCAATGCCTTCGTGTGCGATGTGGTCATCGCGTCGGTCGCGGCGAGGTCCCCGGTCGATGATCCCGCGTCGATGACCTTGCAGGCGAGTTGCGACGCCGCGGCAGCGGCGGCGCCCATCGACGTGCCCGCCGTCGCCGCGTCGAGCACGCTGGCGGTCACCGTCCGCGGGTATGGGCTGACGCCGAAATCGGCGACTGGATGGTCGCCGCCGACGAGGACGAGCGTCGCTCGTGTGATCTGCGAACCAATGTTGGCGACGACCCGGTCGAGTGCTCGGTCCAGCACGCCGAGGGAACCGACGGTGTCAAGAAACGGTCCGTTTCATCGCGGGCAGCGACGATGGATGCTGCGGTCGGGGCCGCGATCCGCGACTGCGGCGGGGCGGGTGGTTGTGCGTCGTTCCATCGGTCGGTCATGACGAGCTCGCCGAGCGGTCGACGTGCTGACCATCCGTGACGTTCCAAACCCGGCGCGAGCTGGCGTTCGTCCGGGTAGCCGACGCACAACCAGCCGAGCGTCTCGACACCGTCGGGTACGCCCAGCAGCGAGGTGAGGTCTTCGGGTCGGAACAGCGTGACCCAGCCGACGCCGAGGCCACGGGCGTGTGCGGCGAGCCACACGTTCTGGATTGCACACGCACAGGACCACATGTCTGCGTCAGGGAAGGTGGCCCGCCCGAGGACGCCTGCGGGGTTGGTGCGTCGGCCGCAGCAGACGACGATCCCTATTGGCGCTTCACGGATGCCCTCGAGTTGGAGGTCGAGCAGCTGGCATGCCGATGCCTCGTCGAGCTGGTCTGCCTGGGTGAGGCGCTGTTGGTCGGCCAGCCATGCGGCGGTGGCGCGGGTCTGCGGATCGCGGACGACGATGAATCGCCATGGCTGGCTCTGTCCGACCGACGGTGCCTGGTGAGCGGCCACGAGTAGCTGATCGACGAGTGTTTGGTCGATGTCGTCGGGTCGGAAGCGGCGCACGTCGCGACGCGCAGCAACGACCGCGTCGAGTGCGTCTTGCTCGACGGCGGGGAAGGCCCACCCGGTTGGATCGTGGTGTCGCTCGGCGGCACTCGTGACGTCACCGATCAAGGGGACGGGCCGTTCCCGGCTCATCGAAAGGGTTCTGTCGGGCCGGTCGGTGCTGTGGTCGTGTGGGCCCGTGGTGTGTACATCGACGACCCGGCGGGCCGGTCGAGCACCCGGGTCGTCGAGGAACCGATGACCACGATGGTGCTCATGTCGATCGAGTCCGGATCGAGTCGGGCGAGGTACGTGATGGTGACGGTCTCGTCGTTTCGGCCGACGTGGCGCCCGACGACGACGGGTGTGTGCGGGGCACGGTGCCGGGCGATGACCGCGATCGCGTCGGTGAACTGGTGGGGGCGGTGCACGCTGCGGGGGTTGTAGAGCGCGATGACGAAGTCGGCGGCGGCGGCTGCGTCGAGACGTCGCTCGATGATTGCCCATGGCTTGAGCACGTCGGACAGGGAGATCACGCAGAAGTCGTGACCGAGCGGGGCGCCGACCCGGCTGGCGACCGCCTGCGCGGCGGTGATGCCGGGCTGCACATCGACGTCGACGTCGCGCCACAGGTCGGGGTGCGCGTCGAGCTGTTCGAGCACCGCGCTGGCCATCGCGAACACGCCGGGGTCGCCGGAGGAGACGACAACGACGTCGCCGCCAGCGGCTGCGAGGTCGAGCGCCTGGCGGGCGCGTTCACTTTCGACCCGGTTGCCGGACGGGTGCCGCCGTCCCGGGTGTGCCGGGTCGACCATCGCGAGGTAGGACGTGTACCCGACGAGATCCGTCGCGGCGGCGAGCCGCGCTGTGACGGCGGGCGTGCACCAGTCGGGGCGGCCGGGGCCGAGGCCCACGACGGTGACGCGGCCGTTCATCTGTCGGGCCGGTTGCGGGTGTCGAGCCCGGTGCCGGGGATGAGCACGAGCGAGAAGTACGGGGCGTCGATACCGGCGGTGTCGCCGAGGGGAACGACTCGCTCGGTCGCGCAGCTGGCCCGCTCGACGTACACGCCCTGCCCGGCGAGACCGACGGCGTTTGCTGCGTCGCGGACGTCGGCGAGGTGGCGGCCGACCTTCATGATCACGGCAGCGTCCGCGCCTGACAGGGCTTCTTTGAGCTGTGCGGGTGGCATCACTCCGGGCAGCACCGTGAGGGTCTCGTTCATCGAGACCAGCGGCACGCCTGCCGCCGCCGATGCGGCCGACACCGAGGTGACGCCCGGGATCACCGTGGTCCGGTAACGGCCGGCGAGGCGTTGGTGGATGTACATGTAGCTGCCGTAGAAGAACGGGTCGCCCTCGCAGACCACGGCGACGTCGCGTCCGCGGTCGAGTTGGGCGGCGATGTCGTCGGCGCTGCGGTCGTAGAAGTCGGCGATCTGGCGTTCGTAGTCCGCGGGTTCGATGGCTTCGGTGGTGACTGGGTACTCGAGGCGCAGCACGGTCTGGTCCGCGGTGACGAGGTCTTCGATGATCGACCATGCGTTGCCGTGACGGCGGCGGGCGGCGAAGTGGGCGATGACAGGGCATGTCTTGACGGCTCGGTGTGCCTTGATGGTCATCAGTTCCGGGTCGCCCGGGCCGATGCCCACCCCGTACAGGTGGCCGACGGCAGATGTCGTCCGGTCGTTCACGGTGTCGGGCATCGGCTACTCCTTGCTGCTCGCGAGCGCGTTCACCGCGGCGGCCGCCATCGCGCTGCCACCGCGTCGTCCGTGCACGGTGAGGTAGGGGACGTGGTGGTCGAGGGTCGCCAGCGCGTGCTTGGACTCGGCTGCCCCGATGAAGCCAACGGGGATGCCGATGATCGCGGCCGGTTTCGCCGCGCCGTCGAGCACGAGCTCGAGCAGGCGGAAGAGCGCGGTCGGGGCGTTGCCGATGACCGCGAGCGCACCGTCGAGGTCGTCGAGCCAGCGGTCGACCGCGACGGCGGAGCGGGTGTTGCGTGCGGCGATGGCGTCGGTCGCGATGCCATCGTCGCGCAGCGCGCAGCGCACCGGGTTGCCAGCGGGGAGCCGGGTGCGGGTGATTCCGTGCGCGACCATGTTCGAGTCGCACCAGATGGTGCAGCCGTTGGCCAGCGCTTGGCGGGCCGCGTCGGCGAAGTCTGCGGATGCCTCGATGTGGCGGACGATGTCGACGTCGCCGCAGGCGTGGATGATGCGCACCGCTGCTGGTTCGAGGTCGGCGGCGATGCTCGACAGGTCGGCTTCCCGCCTGATCGTCGCGAACGACGCCGTGTAGATCGCTGCACCGTCGCGCTCGTAGTCGAGCCTCATCGGAACGTCCCGCTCTCGTCGGCGACGAGCTGCCGCACGCCGGAGGGTGCGCCGCACTGCTTCGCGCACGCCGACAGGTGCACCCCGCCAGGTGTGCTATCGGTCGCCACCAGCTCGGCCGCCGCGATGCCGGTGTCGGCGTGAGCCCACCAGCATCCAGCTGACCCGACGCATGCCGAGATCGCTGCTTTCGGGTCGTCGCGGTCCACCACCAACCCGAGGTCACCGAGCTCAGTCATCAGCTGTTGGGCGGCCGACGACGGCAGGCCGCAGAACGCGAACGAATGGTCGGGCGTGAGGCGCAGATCAGCGGCGTGGGTGGCGGCAAGGCCTGCCAAGGCGATGAGCACCTGGTGGGTCACTCTCCCGAGGAACGGTGCGGCGACGACGTTCACCCTTTGTGCATGGGCATGGGGCACCATGCCGAGGATCCTGCCTGCCACCAGCGGCGGCGTTGCGGCCCGGGTGACGTGGGCTGTGCTCGCGGCGAGCCGGGCCGCAACGGTTGCGATCCCGGTGATTGTGACTAGCTGGTCCATCCGTATCTGCTCGTCGACGCACCACTGCGTGGCCGCGACGGCAGAGCCGACCGGATCGTCGGTGGATCCGATGGGTGCCCGGGTACCGCGCACGCAGATTTGCCAACTGCCATCACGTGTGGCCCGCAGTGCGACGTCGGCGTCGAGCCCGTCGAGCGGCCAGCTGCCGCAGTCGTCGACGACAATGCCGAACTTGCTTGGCGCGTTGCCAGCGATGCCGTCGACGAGCCGGGCGACGAGCGCTGCGACGACCGGGCGGCTGTCACACGCGGCGGCCTGGTCGTGCCCGGTCAACGGGTTCGCGACCACTGCCCTGAAGGCTTCCCGGCCCGGGTCGGCGCCGGCGAGACCGGCTTCGACGGCGGCTGCGGTCGCAAGGTCCAGGCGGTGGGCGGCGACGCCGCGGATCTGCAGGTTGGCCCGCGAGGTGATGTCGACGATGCCGGACCCGAACTCACCGGCCAGTGCCGCCACCGAGGCCAGCGCCGACGAGGTGACGAGTCCGCCTGGCACACGGATGCGGAGCAGCCAGCCGTCGCCGGTCTCCATCGGGTCGAGCACGCCCGGGCACCAGCCGCGGGTCAGGCCGCGTGCGGGCCGCGGCTCGAGGGCGGGTTCGGACATCGTCATGACCGGCAACCTAGCAGTCACGTAGGGCACCCTGCCCTACGTGAAACTTGGAAGTTGCTAGGCTCGCCCGATGGCCCAGGCATCGCGCTTTCTGATCAACACCGGCACCGGAAAGGGCAAGACCTCGGCCTCGATGGGTGTCATGGGACGCAGCTGGGCGCGCGGATGGAGCGTGTGCGTGGTGCAGTTCATGAAGAGCGAGAAGTGGAAGGTCGGTGAGCGCAAACTGGCCGAGCACTTGGGCATCGAGTGGTTCACGCTCGGCGACGGGTTCACCTGGGAGTCGACCGATCTCGACGAGACCGCGGCCAAGGGGCGCCACGCGTGGGAGATCGCTGCGGAGAAGATCTCGAGCGGTGACTACGACATGGTCATCCTCGACGAGGCCACCTACATCGTGAAGTACGGGTGGATGCCGGTCGACGATTTGGTCGCGGTCATCTCCGCCCGCCCGGCCCGCACCAACGTGGTGATGACCGGCCGTTACGCCGCTCCGGAGCTGATCGAGATCGCCGACACCGTGACCGAGATGACGAAGATCAAGCATGCGATGGACGCCGGCATCTCTGCCCGCAAGGGCATCGAGTACTGAGCGTGCTGATCTCCTCGGGGTCGTCGCTTCCCGCCCGGCTGGTGATCGCAGGCACGCATTCCGGGGTCGGCAAGACCACAGTCGCCACGGGTCTGATGGCGGCGTTGCGACGCTGCGGGCATCGTGTGGGGGCCGCCAAGGTCGGGCCGGACTTCATCGACCCCGGGTACCACTCCATCGCGGTCGGTCGCCCGTCGCGCAACCTGGACATCTGGATGAGCGGTAGCGATGCCGTCGTGCCGCTCGCCGCACGAGCCGGCGCCGGGGCCGACCTTCTCGTCATCGAAGGGGTCATGGGCCTGTTCGATGGGGCCGGTGACGGCACCCCGTCGTCGACCGCCGACGTCGCACAGCTGCTCGACGCGCCGGTGATCCTGGTGGTCGACGCTGCGTCGATGAGCCAATCGGTGGCCGCGCTCGTCCACGGGTTCGCGACTCTCGACCCTCACGTGCGTGTCGCTGGGCTGGTGCTCAACCGGGTCGGCAGCCCGGGCCATGAGACGTTGCTGCGTGACGCCCTGGCCCCGTCGGGGATCCCGGTCCTCGGGGTTCTGATGCGGGACGAGCGGCTGGTGTGGCGCGATCGGCACCTCGGCCTGATCCCCGTCGCCGAACGCGGCGACGACGTCGCCGCTTCGATCGACGTGCTCGCCGAGCTGATCGCGGCGCGTTGCGATCTTGCCGCCATCGCCCGGCTCGCTGCGACGGCACCAGCCCGGCCAGCCGGCGCTGTGGCGATGCCCTCACCGGTCGCCGGCGGCCCGGTGCGCATCGCCGTTGCCGCAGGACCGGCGTTCAGCTTCACGTACCCGGACAACCTCGAAGCCCTCGCTGCTGCGGGCGCCGAGCTGATCCCGTTCGACCCGTGCGTCGACGCTGCGCTCCCGGCCCGGGTGCAGGGCCTCGTCGCCGGCGGCGGGTTTCCGGAGGTCTACGCAGCAGAGCTGAGCGCCAACACGGCACTGCTCGCAGACGTCCGTCAACTCGTCACCAACGGGCTGGTGACCTGGGCCGAGTGCGGCGGGCTGCTGTGGCTGTGCGACCAGCTCGACGGCATGCCCATGGCGGGCGTCGTGCACGCCCGCTCCACCATGACCCAGCGCCTCACACTCGGTTACCGCACCGCGACAAGCACCACCGCGACGCCACTCGGCACGGCCGGGCTCGTCTTGCGCGGGCACGAGTTCCATTACTCAACGACCGATCCAGACGGCGACCTGTTCGCACTGGGCGGGCGGCACGGCGCCGGTAGCAGCGGCTTCGGGAACGACCGCATGGTTGCCTCCTACCTGCACACCCATCTCGGCGCCCGCCCGGACGTCGCTGATGCGTTTGTCCGCGCCTGCACTGCCCTACGTCTGCCCTACGCAAGCTAAGGTCGGAGCCGTGCACAAGTCGTCGATCTACCTGCCGGACGAACTGAAGCGGGACCTGGGCGAACTGGCGGCCCGCACCGGTCGTTCCGAGGCCGATCTCATCCGCCACGCCATTGAGCGACTGCTGGCCATCAGCGACACTCCGACGGCACCAGCCGCTGCCCCGATGCCCATCCACCCGCGCCCCGCGCTGATCGGCGTCGGTGTCGGACCCGGCGACCCAGGGTTGGTCACCGAGCGAGCCCGGGCGACGCTTGCCAGCGCCGACCGGGTGCTGGTCATCACCACCGACGTCCGCTCCGTCGGCCGCGCCGAGATGGTCGTACGCTCCGTCGCTCCCACGGCCCGGGTGCAACGGGTGCCGTTCGCCATCAGCGGCGACGCCACGACACGCCTCGCGTCACTGCACAACGTCGCCGCCGAGGCACTCGCCGCGCTCGACGCCGGTGAGCTCGTCGCCGTCGCCGTCATCGGCGACCCCGCGCAGTGGACCATCTTCCCCGACCTCGCCGCACGCATGAGTGCCCTTCGTCCTTCGCTGCACGTGAGTGCCGAACCGGGCATCACCTCGTATCAGGCCGCGGCCGCATCCGCCGGCACCGCGCTCGGGACGGCAGGCGGGGCGCTGGTCGTCCTCGACGACGCCACCGACTTGCGCCGGCACCTCAAGACCGGCGACGACACGGTGGTGCTCTACAAGGCTTCCACCGATGCCGATACGTTGAGGTCGGCCGCGGCGCGAGCTGACCGGCACGACGCCATCGTCGCCGAGCTCAGCGGGCTCCCCGGCCAACGCCTCAGCCCACTCGACGACACCCCGTCCGGGCCGATCTCCTACCTCGCCACGATCGTGTTCCCTGCGCGGCACCCCGTCGCTGTCACGTCGGTCTCGGCATGATCTCCTTCGTCGGCGCCGGCCCCGGCGCACCGGACCTGATCACTCTGCGCGGCGCGCAACGACTCGCTGCCGCCGACGTCGTCATCTGGGCCGCGTCACTCGTGCCCGAGGGGCTCCTGCAGCACTGCCGCCGGGACGCGATCCGCCACGACTCCAAGACCATGACGCTCGAAGCGGTGTGCGCTGTGTACGCAACCCATCCGGACTCCGCCATCGTGCGGCTCCATTCCGGCGATCCCACCCTCTACAGCGCGATTGGCGAGCAGATCGCCTGGTGCCGCCAGCACGGGCGCGACCACGAGATCGTGCCGGGCGTCTCCTCGATGAACGCGACAGCCGCGCTCGCCGGCTGCGAGCTGACCATCCCCGGCGTCGCCCAGTCCGTCGTGCTCACCCGCCTCGCGTCCGGCACCAGGGCCTCGATGCCCGACCGCGAGAGCGTCCAGGCCTACGCCGCGACGGGCGCCACCATGGCGGTGTTCCTCTCTGCGGGCCACGTCGACGACCTTGCCGCACGCCTCCTCGAGAGCGGCTCGGCGTACTCGGCAGACACTCCCGTCGTCGCCGGTCATCGCGTCAGCTGGCCCGACGAGCAGCTGCTGCGCACCACCGTGGGCGCGATGGCCGCCGACGTGTACGCTGCCGGCTTCGAGGCCACCACCCTGTTCCTGATCGGCCCCGCCCTCGCCGGCGCCACCGACCAACGCAGCCACGTGTACGCGCCCAGCTACACGACACGGTTCCGTCCCGCGATCGACGACCATCCCACAGTCACCAGCGTTGCGGCACATGGCTGAGATCACCGCTCACGATGCGATGGTGTCCGTGGTCGGCGTGATCGGCGGTGAGGTGTTCGGCCCCGCCGCACGGGACGCGATCGCTGACGCCGACGTCCTCGTCGGGTCGCCCCGCCACCTCGCTTGGTTCGACCACGCTCGATCGAGCGCACACGAACGGATCGAGCTCGTCGGCCCGCTCCCCGCGTTGATCGACCGCATCGCCGGACACCGCGTCGCCGGTCACCGGGTGTGCGTGCTGTCCTCCGGGGATCCAGGCTTCTTCGGCATCACCCGGCTGCTCGCCGAGCGGTTCACGCCCCGCGGCCTCCGGGTGCTGCCGGCACCATCCTCGGTGTCACTCGCATGGGCGGCCGCTGGCACGACCTGGGACGACGCCGACGTCGTGTCGGCCCACGGACGGCCACTCGGCGATGCCGTCGAACAGGCGCTGCACTCACCGAAGGTCGCAGTGCTCACCGCCCCCTCCAACCCTCCCGAAACCCTCGGCAAAGAGCTCCTCGCCCACGGCTGCGGACCGCGCCAGGTGGTCGTCGCCAGCCGCCTCGGCGAAACCGACGAGCAGATCACGCATACCGACGTCGACGGGCTCGCCGCCGGCCAGTTCGACCCGATGTCGGTCGTACTGCTCGTCGCCCCCAGCGCCGGAGTCACCGCACCGACGCTGTCGTGGGGACGCCCGGAAGCCGACTACGCCCACCGGGCAGGGATGATCACCAAATCCGAGGTCCGCTCGATCGTCCTCGGCAAACTCGACCTGCCCCGCGCCGGCGTGCTGTGGGACGTCGGCGCGGGCAGCGGCTCGGTCGGCATCGAGGCCGCCACCGTCGCCCCCGGGTTGCGGGTCTACGCCATCGAGCGCAGCACCGACGATGCCGCCAACATCGAGACCAACGCCCGCCTGGTTGGCGTCGCCGCCAACCTGGACGTCATCGTCGGCATCGCCGCCGCAGCCTTGGCCTACCTCCCCACACCGGACCGCGTGTTCGTCGGAGGCGGCGGGCTCGACGTCGTCGAGGCATGCTGGCAGCGCCTGCGACCGGGCGGCGTCCTCGTCGCAACCTTCGTCGTGCTCGACCGCGCCGTCGCCGCGATGCAACTGCTCGGCTCGATGGTCCAGATTCACGTCGACCGCGCCGTGCCGGTCGGCGGTGTCGGCATGCGCCTCGAACCCACCAACCCCACCTTCGTTTGCTGGGGACAACGATGACACCACCCGGCCTGCCAAACCCCAAGAACGTCGTGCTCGGCATCGGCCTTTCCTCCCTGGCCACCGCCGACGAAGTGCGTGCACTCGTGCGCCACGCGCTCAGCGACCGCCACCTCGACCTCGCCGACGTCTGCCTCGTCGCCACCCGCGACCGGTTCGTCCACGACCGGCGCGTCAACCTCGGCGTTCCGGTCTATGGCATGACCGACGAACGCCTCGTCGCCGCCTCCGCCCCCTGCACGCGACCGGTCGGCCTGCAGGCACGCGTCGCCGAGACCGCTGCGCTGCTCGCCGCCGGCAGCCGCGACGCGCTGATCGGTCCCGTCGAACGCTCCGCACACGCCACCGTCGCCGTGGCTCAGCGCCGACCCGGTGGAGTGCGACTGTGACCGTCCACCTCGTCGGCGCCGGACCGGGCGACCCCGACCTGCTCACCGTGCGCGCCGCCCGACTCATCGCCTCGGCCGACGTCGTCGTCCACGATCGGCTTACCACGCCCGCCATCCTCGACATCGCCCCCGCCGGCGCGCTGCGCATCGACGTCGGCAAGTCCTCTGGCCATGCCGTCATGCCGCAGAGTGAGATCAACCGGCTGCTCGTCGAGCACGGACGCACCGGCGCCTGCGTCGTGCGGCTCAAAGGCGGCGACCCGTACGTGTTCGGCCGGGGCGGCGAGGAAGCCGAGGAGCTCCAAGCCGCCGGCGTCGCGTTCGAGGTCGTGCCCGGCATCAGCTCCGCCATCGCCGCCCCGATGGCCGCCGGCGTGCCCGTCACCATGCGCACCCGGGCCCTCGCCTTCACCGTCGTCACCGGGCACGAAGACCCCGCCGGCCAGTCCACCGTCGGCTGGGAAGCCCACGCCGCCACCGGCGCCACGCTCGTCGTCCTGATGGGTGTCGGCCGGATCGCGATCATCGCCAAGCGCCTCATGATCGGCGGACTGCACCCCGACACCCCGGTCGCCGCGATCCGCTGGGGCTGCACCCACCAGCAAGAGGTCGTGCGCACCACCCTCGCCGACGTCGGCCACGCCGACCTCGTCGCCCCTACCACCATCGTCATCGGCACCGTCGCCGGACTCGACCTGCGCAGCGTCCCCCGCCCGTGACCACACGTACTCCCGGCGCACAGACCGGCATCCCACCCTCCGGCAGCCACGGCGGAGACGGCGCGAGAGTCGCCGCCGCGCTCGGCATCGACCCCGCGTCGATGATCGACCTCTCGGCCAGCATGAACCCGTTCGCCCCCGATGTCGCCGCGCTGCTCGCCGACCTGCTCCGCCGAGCAGGGTCCGCCGTGCACCGCTACCCCGATCCCACTGGCGCGACCATCGCGCTCGCCGATGCGATCGGCGCTGACGCCGACCAGCTCGTGCTCACCAACGGCGGCGCCGAAGCGATCGCGCTCACCGCCGCACACCTCCGAGTCGGCAACGTCATCGAACCCGAGTTCTCCCTCTACCGCCGCCACCTGACCGCCGTCGATCCCGCCGCGGCCAGGTGGCGCTCCAACCCCTCCAACCCACTCGGCCAGCTCGCCGCACCCGAAGACACTGCCGGCGTGTGGGACGAAGCCTTCTACCCCATCGCCACCGGACGATGGACCCGAGGCGACGCTGGCGCGTGGCAGCTGGGCTCGCTCACCAAGCTGTGGAACTGCCCCGGTCTGCGGCTCGGCTACGTCATCGCACCCACCGCCGACGAAGCGCACGCAATCCGTCACCGCCAACCCCGCTGGTCGGTCAACGGCCTCGCCCTCGCCGCGCTCCCCGAACTGCTCGCCGTCACCGACCTACCCAGCTGGTCGGCCCAGATCAACACTCTGCGGCACGGGTTCGCAACGGCGCTGCGCGGAGTCGGTTTCCACGTCACCGACACCGACTCCAACTGGCTCCTCGTCCACCACGCCAACCTTCGCGTCACCCTCGCCGGGCACGGCGTGCTGGTCCGCGACTGCTCCACGTTCGGACTTGCCGGCGTCCACCGGGTCGCGCTCCCCCCGCCCCACCACTTCGACAGAGTGCTCGAAGCGTTCGCCTCCGTCCACGCACGATGACCGCGCTCGCGGCAACAGTAGGCGGCCTCGCAGACCAGATGTTCGGTGAGCCAGCACTGCGCTGGCACCCCGTTGCCCGCTACGGGTCGGTCATGCAACACATCGAACGACACGTCTACGCCGACCGGCGCGTCAACGGCATCGCCTTCACCGCCATCGGCGCCGGGCTCGGCATCGGCACCGGCCTCGTGCTGCGCCGCGCTATCGGACCGGCCCTCGCCAGCGTCGCGGCCACCTGTATGAGCGCGGCTGGCAAGATGCTGGAGGACGAAGCCGTCACCATGGCCGGCCTGCTGACCGCCGGCGACCTCCCCGCAGCCCGGCAGCGCGTGATCTCCCTCGTCGGGCGAAACACCGATCACCTCGACGAGCACCAGATCGGCCGCGCCGTCATCGAGTCCGTCGCCGAGAACTGCGTCGACGCCGTCACCTCGTCGGTGTTCTGGGCCGCCATCGGCGGTGCGCCGGCCGTGCTCGCCCACCGGGCCGTCAACACCCTCGACGCGATGGTTGGCCACCGTGACGAACGTTACGAGCACTTCGGCTGGCGAGCGCCCGCCTCGACGACGTCGTGAACTACGTCCCGGCACGGCTCACCGCGCTCGCCGTAGCGCTCGTCACCCCGACCCGCGCGCGGACGATACTCAACGTGATCCGCCGCGACGCGTCCCGCCACGCGTCACCCAATGGTGGCGTCGTCGAAGCTGCCTTCGCCGCTTCGCTCGGCGTGCAGCTCGGTGGCATCAACCATTATGGGGGCGAGATCGAGGACCGCGGCACCCTCGGCAATGGCCCGCCACCAGATGCGAGCGCCATCGCCGCTGCCGTCCGCCTCCGCCGCACCGCGACAGCGATGACGGCCTCGCCTCCTCCTCACACCTGGAGCCCTCGTTCAGCTACTGAGGCGGCGGAGTAGGTAGGTGTCGAACATCCACCCCTTGGCTGCCCGGGCCTCGGCCCGTACGCGCACGATCTCATCGGCCACGTCATCGAGCGGCCCCGAGATCAGGACTTCATCAGGGCTCCCCAGATAGGCACCCCAGAAGATCTCGAAGTCTTCACCGAGTAACGCCCTGAAGCTCGTCTCGGCGTCCAGCATCACCACCACGTCGTCGACACCGTCCGGCAGCCCGTCACGGAGCCGGCGGCCCGTCGTGATCAGCACCGAACCACCGATGCGGTTCAACGGGATCCGATGACGCGCGGCCAACACCTGAATGCTGCTGATTCCCGGCAAGACCGTGTGCTCCACCCGCACACGCCCACGATCGTTGACCTGGTCGATGATCCGCAGCGTGCTGTCGTACAACGACGGATCCCCCCACACCAGAATCCCCGCCACTTCGCCCTCTACGACCTCGTCGGCCAGGACTCGCTCGAACTCGGCGACGCGTGCCGCATGCCACCGAGCGACCGCCTCATCGTACGGGAGACGATCGTCCCGCCGCCCGTCCTCGACCACCACAACCCGGAACGGCTTCGACCCGGCGAACCGATCCAGGCTCTCCCGCCGCACGCCCACCAGATCGGCCTTGTCCGCACCCTTGTCGATCACCACGAACACATCGGTATCGGCGATCGCTGCAGCTGCCTCGGCGGTCACGAAGGACACCGCACCAGCCCCAATCCCGATCACGTGCAGGCGACGCGTCGCGACCGGCGGCTGGGACAGGGACTCCACCAGCACAACGTACCGGCGGCCAACGGCAGCCGAAGACGGGGGCGGCACCGATGCCCGGTTGCAGACGTCGGCTCGCTCGGCTTCACCACCCGGCGTGCTCGACGGATTCCGGATCGTCGACGGCGCTGAGGTCACTCGCTTGGACCCTCAGCGCTAGGTGCGCTCGCCGGGGACGTTGTCCTTGAATGTGTTGAGGCATGCGGCTGGGGTTGACCATCCGAGCGCACCGTGGGTGCGGTGCTGATTGTAGAAGTGGATGAACCCGGTGTAGGCGCTGGTTCGTTGCTTGTCGGAGGTCCACGGGCGGATGTAGGCCCATTCCTCGAGCAGGATCCTGTGGAACCGTTCGACCTTGCCGTTGGTCTGCGGGCTGTGGACCAAGGCCTGCACCGCGACCGGCACGACCGTGAAGAAGACGCGACCTCGCCGCTGCAGCTTGGTTCGCGGCGCAAGGGATCACGTGCGAGCGGGTGATCACCGACAACGGTGCCTGCTACAGGTCGATGCGCTCGCCAGTAGCTGATCTTGCCGACCGAGGCTGAGGGGGTGAGGGTTGCCCACTTCGTCGGCCGACTCACAACGACGGTTCCAACCGGCAACCGGCCTCCGTTGCGTCGTGAACGTTGAACCGCTGCGGCACTTGGGGGAGTTTCGGACATCGCCGATGAGCTCGCCGAGGGGCGTGGCGCAACGTCGCCCGATCAGCACAACGGGGTCGGAGGCTCGATCGCGATGTGCGAGAATGAAGAACGTACCTGCGTGAGTGCGATGCGATCACTGAGGCTGGGGACGCCTGGCGCGATGATCCGACGGTCGGATGCTCATGCTTCGGTAGTCCAGGTCAGCGGAGAGCAGGGTCGTGCATCAAGATTCGTTCGTGGCGGCAGCCGAGGAGGTGGCGGTTGCGGGGCGGGCGGCCTGCGACGCGATC
>JAOBWQ010000352.1 GCA_025463425.1 Ilumatobacteraceae bacterium
CCGCTGTGCCCCGACGACGAGCTGACCCTCGAACAGAAGCTGTTCCTCTTCACCCGGAGTGACACGATCTACGGCGGCAGCAACGAGATCCAACGCAACGTGCTCGGCGAACGAGTGCTCGGCTTACCGAAGGAACCGCAGGCCTCATGACCGCTCCCGACTACGTCCCCGGCCACGGCCTCCTCACCGGCAAGAACGTGCTGATCACCGCTGCGGCCGGCACCGGCATCGGCTTCGCGACGGCCAAGCGCTGCGTCGAAGAAGGTGCGACGGTCGTGATCAGCGACAAGCACGAGCGCCGCTGCGGTGAGTCGGCCGCGGAGCTCGGCGTGCCAGGCATCCCGTGCGACGTCACCAACGAGGACTCCGTGCGCGCCCTGATCGCCGGGGCCGCCGAGGCGTTCGCCGGATCGAACGGTGGCGGCATCGACGTGTTGATCAACAACGCCGGCCTCGGTGGCACCGTGGAGCTGCACGAGATGACCGACGACCAGTGGGGCATCGTCCTCGACGTCACACTCAACGGCACGTTCCGATGCATGCGAGCCGGTCTGCAGCACATGTACGAGCGCGGCTCGGGGGTGATCGTCAACAACGCCTCGGTGCTGGGCTGGCGCGCCCAGGAAGGCCAGGCGCACTATGCCGCGGCGAAGGCCGGCGTGATGGCGCTGACCAGGTGTGCGGCCATCGAGGCCGGCAAGCGTGGCGTGCGGGTCAACGCCGTCGCGCCGAGCATCGCGATGCATCCCTTCCTCGCCAAGGTCACCAGCGACGAGCTGCTCGACGAGTTGACCCAGCGCGAGGCGTTCGGCCGCTACGCCGAGCCGTGGGAGGTCGCCAACGTGATGGTCTTCCTGGCCAGCGACTACAGCAGCTACATGACCGGCGAGGTCGTGTCGGTCAGCTCGCAGCACGCATGAGCAGCGCATCCGACGGCTTGAGCCTGGTGATCGACACCGACACCGCATCGGACGATGCGATCGCGTTGCTGATCGCCGTGCGCACGCCTGGCGTCACGGTCGAGGCCGTGACGGTCGTTGCCGGCAACGTGCCGCTGTCGCTGGCCGTGCGCAACGCGATCGTCACGCTCGACCTCGTCGGCGGCGCGCACGTTCCCGTGCACGCCGGGTTGGCCGCTCCCCTGCTGCGCCCGCTGGAGACCGCCCAGTACGTGCACGGCGAGGACGGGATGGGCGGAGCGACGCTGCCCGAGCCGTCACGCGCTGCCGACGACGAGCACGCCGTCGATGTCATCCGCAGGATTGCCCGCGACGAGCCGGGTCGGCACACGTTGGTCACCCTCGGCCCGCTGTCGAACATCGCCGCAGCGCTCCTGATCGAGCCGGATCTGCTGACCCGATTCCGGCACACCTACCTGATGGCAGGAGCGTTCGACGGCGTCGGCAACGTGCATCCCCTGGGCGAGTTCAACGGGTGGGCCGATCCCGAGGCCGCGTCGATCGTCGTCGATGCACCCGGCGCGAAGACGTTCATCGGCTGGGACATCTCCCGCCGCTACTCGGTGATGACGCCCGACGACCAGGCCCGCCTCGCCGCGCTGGGTCCGCTCGGGCAGTTCTCGGTGGACATCAACGCCAAGGTCAACGAGTACGTCGCCGAGCACGGCCTGGCCGGCTTCGATCTGCCCGACCCGATCGCGATGGCCGTTGCGATCGACCCGACGATCATGACGAAGAGCCAGGATGCCTTGATCTCGATCGGCACCGACCCGGTCTCCCGGGGCGGCACGATCGTCGACCACCGCTTCGAACGTGGCGCACCCAATGCGCGGATCGCCGTCGTCGTCGACGAAGCCCGCTTCAAGGCGATGCTGTTCGCTGCGTGCGCCGACTAGCGGAGCGCAGGCACCAGATGTCCGCGTGACGCGGACATCTGGTACCTGCGCCGAGCCACATCGGTCGAGCGCGGCTACTGCGCGTTGACGGTGCTCGGCTGGATCGTGACGATGAACCGCTCTTCGCCCGGCTGATCGAAGCCGGAGAGGTCGGTGGAGTACTGCACGCCGACCCTGTCGCGGAACGAGTAGTCCGGGTCGGCGGAGACCGTCGCCGTGCCGCGGACCTCCACGAAGTGGAATGGGTTGGTCGGGTCGAGCAGGAAGAACGCCACCGTCGGGTCGTCGCGCAGGTTGCGCAACTTCTTGCGTGAACCAGCCAGCGAGATCTTCAGCTCGCCCTCATCGAGCAGGTACCAGAGGGCCGTGGACTGGATCTCTCCGCCGGGTGTACGAGTGCTCAGGATGGCGGTGCCGGGCGCTTGCAGCAGGTCGAGGACCGAATCGGGGTAGCTCATGGGGATCTCCGTGGTTGGGGGTGTGGACTCGTGCCTCAACCGCGCTCGACCTCGATGCATTCCGCTGACGTGTCGTGAACCGGTCGTGAAGATGGTCCCGCGGGTCGTGAAGAAGGCGTGAACCACCCGTTCAGCGCACACTGCCGGGCGTACAACGACTGCCGTGACCACCACCAGAGCCAACCGTCTCGCCATTGTCGGCGGACCGATCGTCGCATTCGTCCTCGGCGCAGCGACGTCCTCGATCCGTGATCAGCTCGGAGCAACCAACGTCGGCATCGCTCTCGCGATCGTCGTGGCCGCCGCTGCGCTCGTCAGCCGCGGCGCTGCGCTGACCACCGCCGTCGCCGCCGCGCTCACGTTCAACTTCTTCCACGCCAAGCCGTACCACTCGCTGCGCATCTCCGATTCGCGCGACGTCGCCATCGTCGCCCTGCTTGCCGTCCTCGGTCTGGTGATCAGCGACATCACCGCCTGGCGTCGCCGGCGGGAGGCGATCGCCCACCGTCAGGACCGCGCCGTCGAGGCGCCGACAACGATCGGCGCGCTGGTCGCGGGCGTGCATCCGGTTGGCGTGGTCTGGCCAGCCGTGGTGAACGCGATCCTCGATCAGCTGAGCCTCGCCGACTGCGGCGTGGTGCTCGATCAGCCGACCAACTTGCCGATCATCTCCCGTTCGGTCGGGCGCACACCCGAAGGCGACGACGCGTTCGTGCTGCCGGCGAAGGGCGCCTCGATCGCGATCCAGCTGCCCGGTTCCTCGCCGGCGCAGGGACCGGGCCCGACGCTCGGCTACCTCGTGGTCATGCCGCCCCCCGGCATGACCTCGCTCACGGTCGAGCGCCGCGTGCTCCTCGCGCTGGCCGACCACCTCGCGATCGCTCTCAGCTATGGCGACCGCCCTTTTGACCCGGCTGACAACGGAAAGGCGGTGAAGTGATGGGTGACATCATCTTCGTCCTGGCGACGTTCGCGTTCTTCGCGATCTGTGTGGCATATGTGAACTGGTGCGACCGGATCATCGGGCCCGACGAGTTCGGTCCCGGCGACTTCGCGTCCGATGGTGCCGCCGACGTGGTGCTCGGCACCGGTGTCGACACGCACGCCGAGGTGACGGCGTGATCGCGGGCACGAACTCGATCGACAACTGGGTGGCCCTCGGGTTGGCCACGCTGGGTGTGCTGTACCTCTTGATCGTGCTGATCTTCCCGGAGCGCTTCTGATGAGTTGGCAGAACTTCATCCAGGTCGCGATCCTGGTCGTCCTCCTGGTGGTGACGGTGCCGCCGTTGGGGCGCTACTTCGCCGACGTGTACGGGCACCGCAAGGACGGAACGGCTCCGGGCGACCGGTTCTTCGGTCCGATCGACCGGTTCATCTACCGGGTGTGCGGGATCGACTCCAAGCGCGAGCAGCGTTGGAACGTGTACGCGATGTCGTTGCTGGCGTTCAGCTTGGTGTCGATGTTGGTGCTCTACGCGATGATCCGGTTGCAGGGCTCGTTGCCGTTCAACCCGACGGGCAAGGTGGCGGTGACGCCATGGCAGTCATGGAACATCGCAGTCAGCTTCGTGACGAACACGAACTGGCAGTGGTACTCGGGTGAGGTGGCGATGAGCCACCTCACCCAGATGCTCGGCCTGACGGTGCAGAACTTCGTGTCCGCGGCCGCCGGCATGGTCATCGCGGTCGCGATGATCCGTGGCATCGTCCGCTCCCGGACCCGTCACGTCGGCAACTTCTGGGTCGACCTCGTCCGCACCACCACGCGCATCCTCCTGCCGTTGTCGTTGTTGTTCGCGGTGGTGCTGATGTCGCAGGGAGTGGTCCAGAACTTGCACGGCAACACGGTTGCGGTCGCGTTGGATCAGACCGCGGCGACGACCGCGACCGGTCCGGCGACGCAGCTGATCCCGGGGGGTCCCGTTGCGTCGCAGGAGGCCATCAAGCAGCTCGGCACGAACGGCGGGGGCTTCTACAACGCCAACTCGGCGCACCCGTTCGAGAACCCCAACGGCTGGAGCGATCTGTTCGAGCTGTACATGATCTTGGCGATCCCTCTGGCGTTCATCGTGATGTTCGGCAAGATGGTCAACGACAAGCGCCAGTCCCGAGTCCTGATGGCGGTGATGGCCGGCATCCTCGTGGCCTTCGCCGGGTTCTCGATGTTCGCCGAGCAGAACGGCAACCCGAAGCTGACCGCGATCGGTGTCGATCAATCGCTCTCGACCACGCAGTCCGGCGGGAACATGGAGGGCAAGGAGCTCCGCTTCGGCACGTCGGCGTGCGGGTTGTGGGCCGGCTCCACGACGGGCACGTCGAACGGCTCGGTGAACTGCATGCACGACTCGTTCACCCCGGCCGGCGGTGCGTCACCGATGGTCCACATGATGCTCGGCGAGATCTCACCGGGAGGTGTTGGTGTCGGGTTGATGAGCATCCTCCACTACGCGTTGTTGGCGGTGTTCATCGCCGGGTTGATGGTCGGCCGGACACCGGAGTACCTGGGCAAGAAGATCCAGGCTGCGGAGATGAAGCTGGTCACGCTGTTCATCCTGGCGATGCCGATCGCGTTGTTGGTCTTCGCTGCCGCGGCGGTGATGTTGAAGTCGGCGGCGACCTATCAACCCGGTACCCACGGCCTGTCCGAGGTGCTCTACAACTACGCCTCGGCGGCGAACAACAACGGATCGGCGTTCGCCTATCAGACCACGAGCACCCAGTGGTACACGACCACCCAGGGGTTGGCGATGTTGATCGGCCGGTTCTTCCTGATCATCCCAGCGCTCGGTGTGGCCGGCTCCCTGGCCGGCAAACCGAAGGTGCCCGCCACGTCGGGCACGTTCCCGACCCACACCCCACTGTTCGGCATCCTCGTCGCGGGCGTGATCGCGATCGTCGCCGGACTCACCTTCTTCCCGGCGCTCGCGCTCGGACCCATCCTCGAACACCTCACGCACTGAGCCAGAAGAGGCGACAGACACCATGACTGCAACACTCACCGCATCACCGGAGCCCGGGGCGCCCCAGCCTGACGAGCAACGTCCACCGAAGGTGCGCACCAAGGAGTCGGCCTCGATCTTCGACCCGGCGATCCTCAAGACCGCGTCGTGGGACTCGGTCAAGAAGCTGAACCCGAAGACGATGGTCCGCAACCCGGTGATGTTCATCGTCGAGGTCGGCTCGGTGCTGACCACGCTGTTGTTCATCCGTGACTACGGATCCAGCTCCGGACAGCAGAACGCGTTCGCCGGACTGGTCGCGGCGTTCTTGTGGTTCACCGTGCTGTTCGCCAACTTCGCCGAAGCAATGGCGGAAGGCCGCGGCAAGGCCCAGGCGGCTGCGCTGCGCAAGACCCGTGCGGACACCACGGCACGGGTGCGGCTGGCTGACGGCACGATCGAGGACCGTTCCTCGGCCCTGCTCCTCGTCGGCGACCTGTGCGTGGTCACCGCTGGCGAGGTGATACCCGGCGACGGCGACATCGTCGAGGGCATCGCCACCGTCGATGAGTCGGCGATCACCGGTGAGTCCGCTCCGGTGATCCGCGAGTCCGGCGGCGACCGGTCCGCCGTCACCGGCGGCACCCGGGTGCTGAGCGACGAGATCGTGGTCAAGATCACGGCCAAGCCGGGCGAGACGTTCCTCGACCGGATGATCGCCCTCGTCGAGGGCGCCAACCGGCAGAAGACCCCGAACGAGATCGCCCTGTCGATCCTGCTCG
>JAOBWQ010000363.1 GCA_025463425.1 Ilumatobacteraceae bacterium
GGGTTGACGTTGAACGCGCGCATGCCCTGGTCGCCGTACTCGACCACCAACATGTCGGCGATGCGGTGGAACCCGGCCTTGGTGACCGCGTACGCGAGCGGCCAACCGCCCTGGCCGGCAGGCGACCGCGGTACGTTCTGCCCGGCTGCGGAGGTGACGTTGCAGACGGTGCCGCCGCCGGCCGGCAACATGTGGTGCAGGGCGCGCTGGGTGATGAACATCTGCGCGGTGATGTTGCCCGTGACGCGCTTGACCAAGCTGTCGTGCGGCGTGTCGGCGAAGAGCCGATCGCTGCCGAGTCCGACGTAGATCGCGTTGTTGACGAGCACGTCGAGACGTCCACCCAGCCCGGCGACCGCCGCGTCGACCGCGTCGTCGAGGCTGTCCAGCTCGAGCAGGTCGAGTGGTATCGAGACGGCCGCACCGCCGAGGGCCTCGATCTCCGCTGCGGTGGTGGCCAACGAACCCGGCAGGGCGAGCCCGTTCTCGGGAGCGAGCGACGACGGATCGCCCTCGTTCACCGTGCGCGCCGTGATCGCGACGCGGTAGCCGTTGCGGGCGAGGGCGATCGCGATGCCCTTGCCGACACCTCTGCTGGCACCCGTGACGAGCGCCGTTCGTACTGCGTCCAACCGAAGAACCCCCAAGTCGTCGAACGGCGTCGCCCAGACGGGCGAACGTCACGTGAGCCGTGTCAGGCGATGATCAGGTGAACTGCGTCAGGCGCAGCATCTTGATCGCATTGCCGCGGACGATCTTGTAGACCGTGGCGTCGTCGAGATCGGCGACCTGCTCCTCGAACAGCTTCATGCTGTCGGGCCACGTCGAGTCGGTGTGCGGGTAGTCGGTCTCGTACGTGACGTTGTCGACACCGATCCGGTGCAAGCTCTCGAGGCCGTGGCGGTCGCGGAAGAAGCAGCCGTAGATCTGCCGGTGCCAGTAGGTGCTCGGCGGCTCGGGGATGAGGTCGCGCACGCCGCCCCAGGCACGGTGCTCACGCCAGACGTCGTCGACACGCTCGAGGATGTACGGCAGCCACCCGATCTGGCCTTCGCTGTAGGCGAGCTTGAGATCGGGGTAGCGGACCAGCAGGCCGCTGAACAAGAAGTCGCTGAGCGAGCTCATCGCGTTGCCGAAGCTGAGCGTCGCCGCGACGGCCGGCGGCGCGTCCGATGACGTGGCCGGCATCTGCGACGACGAGCCGATGTGCATGCACACCACCGTCTTGGTCTCGGCACACGCTCGGAAGAAGGGCTCCCAGTAGCCGCTGTGCAGTGTCGGCAGGCCGAGCTTGGCCGGGATCTCACTGAACGCGACGGCGGTGGCGCCACGCTCGGCGCTGCGACGCACCGTCGCCGCGGCGAGCTCGACGTCCCAGAGCGGCACGAGCGGCAGCGGGATCAGCCGGCCGCCCGAATCGCCGCACCACTCCTCGAACATCCAGTCGTTGTAGGCCTCGACGCACGCCAGGGCGAGGTCTTTGTCCTTGGCTTCGGCGAACGTCTGGCCGCAGAAGCGGGGCATCGTCGGGAAGCACAGCGAGGCCTCCACGCCGTCGATGTCCATGTCGAGGAGGCGCTCCTTCGGGTCGTAGCAACCCGGGCGCATCTCGTCGTACGTGATCGGCGACATGGTCATGTCGTCGCGGTCGAAGCCGACAGCCGCCACATGGCGCTTGTGCACCTGCAACAGGTCGCCGTAGACCCACATGTCGGCCTTCGGGGCGTCGTCGTCCCACTGGTACTCGTAGGTGGTGCCGCCCTTGTAGGCGATCCCGGCGATGCCGCGGCGCACGTTGCGGGGCTTGTCCGGGTGGTCCTGGAACTTGGCCGGCAGCCACCGATCGAAGAGGTGGCGCGGCTCGACGACGTGGTCGTCGACGCTGATGATCTTCGGGATTTCACGTTCGGTCATGAGGGTCTCCCAGGCTCAAAAGGGCAGCTCAACAGTGCTATCAAGCGTTTCTGACACGGTATCAGATTTGAGCGCTGGTTCTCCGGCCGTGCAAGGATCGACCGATGCCCGGCCTGCGCGACGAGAAGTCCTTCGTGCGCTGGGCGGTGGCCGACGGGGTGTCGGTGATGGGCACGAGCGTCAGCACCGTGGTGCTCCCGCTGGTCGTCTACCAGACCACCGGGTCCTCGGCCGCGACGGGCGGGCTCTTCGCGCTCCGCATCATCCCGTACATCCTCTTCGGTGCCGTCGCCGGGCCGGTCGCGGACCGCAAGAACCGCCGCCGGCTGATCGTCGGGGGTCACATCATCGAGGGCGTGCTCGGGGCGACGATCCCGATCGCGGCCCTGATGGGTGTGTTGACCGTCGCCCAGGTCTACGCGGTCGGGCTGCTGTCGGCGTGCGCGTTCGTGTTCTCCGACGCAGCCGTGTTCGGCGCTGTGCCGGCGATGGTCGGCACCGATCGGCTCGCCGCTGCCAACGGGTTCCTCGGCTCGATGGTGTCGGGCGCCGAGATCGCCGGGCCCGCGCTCGGTGGCGTGCTGGCGTCGACGATCGGCGCGACCAACGCGGTCTGGTTCGACTGCTTCAGCTTCTTCTTCGCCGCGGCGGTGCAGGGTTCGATCCGGTCGACGTTCCGCATCGGTGAACCGCCGACCGGGCCGCTGCGGATCAAGGAGCAGATCGGCAAGGCGATCCGCTTCGTGCGCGGCAACCGCAGCGTGGCCACGTTGCTGCTGACCGGGTTCGGCAACTCACTCGGCTTCGGCGCAGTGCTCGGGCTCCTCGTGCCGTACGCAGTCGAGCAGCTCGGCCTCCCGGAGAAGGACCTGCGCGTCGGGCTGATGTTCAGCGCCAGCGGCTGCGGTGCCCTGATCTCCGGCCTGCTCTTCTCGCGCGTGTTCGCCCCGATCCGCGTGAAGTGGATCACGCCGATCGCGATCACGGCGTCCGCCATGGTCGCGATCGGACTCGCGTTCAGCACGTCATGGGTCGCTGCCGCGTGCTTGCTGGTGCTGTTCTCGTGGTCGATCGGCACCACCGTCACCACCGGCATCACCTATCGACAGTTGGCTGCTCCCGATGAGCTGCGCTCGAGCGTGAACGTCTTCGGACGGATGATCTCCTGGGGCGGCCAGCCGTTCGGCGCGGGCATCGGTGCGTTCGTGTCGTCGGCGCTCGACGTGCGCGCGGCCTACATCGTCGCGGCGGTGTCGATGTCGATCAGCGCCATCTGCGCGCTGGTCTTCCTCCGCCCGTCCACCGCCCTCCACCCCACCTGACCCACGTCGACGATGTCACGATTTGTCATCGCAGCGATGACAAATCGCGACATCGTCAGGCGGCGAGCAGGTTGACGGCCTCGACGAGACGGTCGGTGACCCAGCCGGGGCGATCGCGGACGTCGTCGTGAGTGAACGTGATCACGCGTTGACCCAAGAGCGTCAGTTCGGTTCTGCGTTGCTCATCTCGCTGGATCGCTCGCCGAGACGAGTGAGTCCCGTGGCCGGCCAGCTCGACGACGAGGCGATCGTCGAAGTGAGCGTCGACCCGAGCAACGGTTCGACTCCCGGCTCGCCACACCTTCTGCAGCGTCGGTCGCGGCAGGCCGGCGCGCCGCACGATTCCGAGGAACCATCGCTCGAGACGGCTCTCGCCACCCGTGTCGACGAGTGCGTCGAGCAGCGCCCGCCCGTGATTGATGGCCTGGCAGTGCCGCTTGATCACGGCCGCCCGCAACCGCTGCTCGCTGACCAGCTTGAGCCTGATCGCAGAATCGATCGCGTTCTCGATCTCGGCGCGTGAGAAGGCGAACTTCGGTGCTTCGAGGATCAGTCGGTGCGCGCTCAGGCATCGGATCCCGCCGACGGTGATCGTGTCAGCGAGTGTCAACGGGAAGATGGTCGAGGCAGCACGATGCGGTGTGGAGATGCTCCGCTTGGCCCGGGTGACGAGCACCTCGATGGTGTCACTGCCGAATCCGTCGAGCCCTTGGAGACGACACGCGGTGCGGCCGGCGACGAAGCCGGCACCGGCGACATCCGCCATCGCGCACCAGATGGCGCGATGCCAGGTCGGCGCTGATCCCACGATCGCGTACGACTGCAGTCCGATTCGCTCGATCAAGCCCAGCGCCACCCATCGCGATCGAGTCGCGCGATCGATGGCGAGTCCTTCGAGCTGGCTGATGCTGATCGCACCGTGTTGGGTCGAGGCGACGGAGGTCGCGAGCGGGTATCGGTCATCCATGCACGAATCGTGCAGGACGGGTGTGACAGCGCCGATCTCCCCGCCACGATGTCAGCTTTTGTCATCGCTCCGATGACAAATCGTGACATCGTCAGCTGCGTGGCGACGTCAGCGGACGTGCTGGACGATGTCTTCTGCGAAGGCGTCGACGACTCCGAGGAACTCCTCGAGCGTGGATCCCGGAAGCGTCACGGTCACGCCGACGACGCCGAGCGAGGCGAGCGAGGCGAGCTCGTCGAGCAGTGGGTGCGGGTCCCACCGCTTGTCACCGAAGCCGGACATCGCCCACGGCGTGAACCAGATCTGCAGCGGCTCGGTACGACCGTGCTCGGCCGCGAGCCGGTCGGCGATCGCGATCCGCGCGCCGAGGTCGTCGAGGGTTTCGATCCCCGGCGTGCCGAGCGCCTTCGCAGCGCTGGCTGGGCTCGGCATCGGGATCCAGCCCTGGGCCATCGTCACGGCGCGGCGGATGGCGGCGGTCGAGTTGCCGCCGATCAGCAGCGGCGGATGGGGCAGCTGAGCGGGTAGGGGTTGGAGGACGTTGTCCGTCGCCCGGAAGTCGCTGCCCTCCATCTCCACCGGCTCGCCGCGCCACGCGGCAGTCATCGCGGTCAGGACCTCGTCGTTGCGCTTGCCGCGAGCCGCGAACTCCGCGCCGAGCGCGGCGAACTCGGGTGCGAGGTAGCCGGCGCCGACCCCGATGATCGTGCGGCCGCCACTGAGCGAGTCGAGGGTGGAGATGCCCTGCGCGGTCACGAAGGGGTTGCGGTAGGCGAGGATCAGCAGGTTCGTCTGCAGGCGCAACGTGGTGGTTGCGGCGGCTGCGAACGACAGCGCGACGAACGGATCGATCGAGTGGTGACCCCCGTGGGCCACGTACTTCGCCGATGGGAACGGATGGTCGGTCACGAACACCGCGTCGTAGCCGGCGGCTTCGGCGCGCTGGCTCACCGCCGTGATCGAGGCGGCCGTGGCCAACTCCGGGTGCTTCGGGAGGCGGTCGGTCGGCAGGCCAAGTGAGATCAGCATCGTCGTGAGCATAGGATCTGACGCAGCATCAGAAACGGTGCGACGACCGACGGTTCGGGGTGAGCTCGTCGGCGATCACCAAGGGACCGGGGGAAGACGATCATGGGCGTACTCGATGGCAAGGTCGCGATCGTGACAGGCGCTGGGCAAGGCGTCGGCCGCTGCCACGCCGAGCTGCTGGCATCCGAGGGAGCGTCGGTGGTCGTCAACGACCTCGGGGAGTCGGCGGATGAGGTCGCGGCCGACATCGTCGCCGCCGGCGGGAGAGCCGTTGCCCAACGTGGCAACGTGACGTCCTGGAGCGACGCCGAGGCGCTGATCAACCGTGCCGTGTCCGAATACGGCGATCTGCACATCCTCGTCAACAACGCGGGCATCCTGCGCGACG
Organism: Ilumatobacteraceae bacterium; assembly: GCA_025463425.1. Taxonomy (GTDB): domain Bacteria; phylum Actinomycetota; class Acidimicrobiia; order Acidimicrobiales; family Ilumatobacteraceae; genus WLMZ01. The sequence goes on from JAOBWQ010000363.1 coordinate 5,621, forward strand.
CGATGAGCTTTTCGATGGACGAGGAGCGCTTCGATTCGGTCGTGCAGGTGCACCTGAAGGGCCACTTCGCCCCCAGCCACTTTGCCGCGGCATATTGGCGGGCCCAGGCCAAGGCGGCCGGCGACGGAGCCGACCTCGTGCCGCGGCGGATCATCAACACCGCGAGTGAGAGCGGCATCTTCGGGGGCCCCGGGCAGAGCAACTACGGCAGCGCCAAGGGCGGCATCGTCGCGATGACGGTGATCCTGGCGCGCGAGCTCGAGCGCCTCAACGTCACGGTCAACGCGATCGCGCCCCGTGCGCGCACGCCCATGACCGAGATCAACCCGCGGTTCGCCGCTCCCGACACAGGGTTCGATCGCTACGACCCGGCCAACATCAGCCCGATGGTCGCGTTCTTGGCGAGCGACGCAGCCGCCGACGTCTCCGCGCAGATCTTCGTGGTCCTCGGCGATCAGGTCAACCGCATTCGCCCGGCCGAGATCATGGCGACGGTGGAGAACGGCGAGAAGCGCTGGACGGTCGAAGAGCTGATCGCCAAGCGCGACGAGCTGTTCGCCGGCGCGCCGTCGGGCATCCCGCGGTGGGGCGCACCCGGTCTCGACGGCAAGCCCGTTCCCGCCCCCTGAGGTCAGCCGTTCAAGAACCCGTCGCAGGTGCCCGTCGCCCACGACTGGACGATGGCCAGCGTTCCGTTGAGCAAGGTGCCGACCGCAGCACTGTCGAACGCAGCGGCGCCGGCATCGACGATGCCGCCCATCGTCGTCACGAACGCATCCGCGGCCGCCCGGTCGGCATCGGAGAACCGTGAGAAGTCGGGTTGGGCCGTGACCAACAGATCGTGGATCGCGACGGCGTCTTCGTAGGTCGCGGGAGGCGCGCCCGGCGTGAACGTCGGGACGTCGTCGGTGTCCGCCAGCGTCTCCGCCAGCGTGCGTGCGGTGTTGACCTGTTGCTCGAGCTTGGGGTAGTCGACGATCGACGCGTCGTCACCGACGGTGTGATAGCAGGGAGGCGTCGCGTCGGTGAAGAACACACTGGGGATGCCGGCGTTGACGAAGTTGGCGTGGTCGCTGCGGCCCTGCCCGAACAGCAGGCTCAGCGCAACGGTGTTCAACGACGATGCCGCGGTGGCGGCCTTCGTCTCGGCGACGAGGTTCGCGCCGCCCGTCTCCGCCCCGACCACGACCGTCGTGTTGCGCAGCGCGGGGGAGATGTTCGTGCCCTGGATGTCGAAGTTGATGTAGGCGACGGTGTCGGCCAACGGCACGACGGGATTGGCGAGGTACGCGGCCGAGCCGAGCAGACCGTCCTCCTCAGCGTCCCACAGGGCGATGATCACCGTGCGGCGTGGGCCGCCTTCCTCCTGGCCGGCGATGGCCTGGCCGATCGCGAGAGCTGCGGCGACGCCGGTCGCGTTGTCGGTCGCGCCGTTGCAGATGCTGTCGGCGGGACCACTGCCCGTGCAGTCGCTGCCGAGGTGGTCGTAGTGGGCGCCGATGATCACGTACTGATCGGCGAGGTCGCTGCCCGGGATCACGCCGAACAGGTTGGTGCCCACGTCGAAGGGGATCTTGTACCCGTCCGGGCCGGTGACGTCGGGCAGGATCGGATCGGCGAACTGCTGGAGCTGGGCGACCAGGAAGTCCTGGGCGGCCAGCGAGCCGGGTGTCTGGTTGTCGCGTCCGGCGAGGTCGTCGGATGCCAGCTTCTCGACCACTGCGCGGTAGCCGGCGATGGCCTCGTCGTCGCCGGGAGGCGTGGTGCTCGGCGCCGTCACCGCCGACGTCGAGTCCGTCGCGGCAGTCGTGTCCGCGACCGTTGTCGCGACGTCAGTGGTCGGCGCGACTTCGATCGTCGTCTCGGCTGCCGATGACGCCGGGCTCGTGCTCGGCGGCGCCGTCGGTTCCGCGGTCGCTGCAGGCGCCGTCGATGCGGCCGGTGGCGCAGACGTGCTGACCGTCTTGCTGTCCGAGCTGCATGCCGTGCCTGCGAGCAGCGCAGCGGTCATCCCCAGTGTGATCAAGCCTCGTGTTCCCCTCACGGCCGCCGACTGTACCCGGCCGGGGCCCAGCGCCGGAACGGGGGCGTGCTACCGCCCGGTGAGGGCGCGGTGAACGAGCTCGACCACGGTGTCGCGTTGCGCGTCGAGCGATGGGCCGCGGCGGAGGATCTCGTTGCGGTAAGGGAGCAGGCGCTCCATGATCGCGATCACGGCGGTGGACGCCACGAACGGGTTGATCGATTCCGGCAGGCGCCCCGCGGCCTGGGCCCGCTCGACCATCTTGCTCATCGCGTCGATCATCAGCAGGTGAGCCGTGGACCGCGACTCGCGGAACGCGCGGTTGCCTTCTTCGGCCTTGAGGTTGCGGACGCGCAGCACCGCGTTGTGGTCGTCCCAGAACGTTGTGTACGCGTCGACGAACTCGCGAGCACGCTGCACGCCGTCGTCGGCCTCCCAGTCCGTCTCGAAGTGGACCACGAGGGGAAGCTCGTCACGGGTGGCTTCGTCGGCCAGGGCCAAGAGCGCGGCATCGACGTCGACGAAGTACTGGTAGAAGGTCGCGGGGGACGAGCCGACCTCGCGCGTGATGTCGACGATCTTCAGCTCGAGCACACCCTGCTCGGCCAACAACTTGGACGTCGCCTCGAGCAGCCGCGCCCGGGTGGATTCGGCCCGCGAACCAAGGACCCGCCCATCGGCCCCGAGGATCTTGTTCTTGTTGGGCGTCACCATGGTCCCGCGTGTGATTTCAGGAACCGTACACGGCGGCTGGTGAGGGCGCGGTCCGCAGCAGGTCGTCGACGAGGGCGCCGATCTCGGCCGGCTCGAAGCGCGAGCCCTTGTCGAACACCTCACCGTGCTGCCAGCCGTCGGCCACGCTGAGCTGCCCACCGGCGGTCTCGAACATCCGCCCTGAGACCGTGCACTGGGCTGACCCGAGCCAGACGACGACGGGGCTGACGTTGGCCGGGTCCATCGCGTCGAAGCCGTCCTCGGGTTTGCGCATCATGTCGGCGAACGCATCTTCGGTCATCCGGCTCCGCGCCGACGGGGCGATGCCGTTGACGAGGATGCCGTAGCGGCCGAGCTCGGCGGCGGCCACGATCGTGAACGCAGCGATGCCCGCCTTTGCGGCCGAGTAGTTGCCCTGCGACACGCTGCCGAACAGGCCGGCGCCCGACGACGTCGTGATGACGCGGGCATCACGCTGGTTGCCGGCCTTGGACTCGGCGCGCCAGTAGTCGATCGCGTGGCGCACCGGGCAGAACATGCCGCGCAGGTGCACGCGCATGATCGCGTCCCACTCGTCGACCGACATGTTGACGATCATCCGGTCGCGGACGATCCCGGCGTTGCAGACGACGGTGTCGAGGTGACCGAAGGCCTCGATCGTCTGCTCGACGAGGTGTCCGGCCTGGTCCCAGTCGCTGATGTCGTCGCCGTTGACGATGGCCTCGCCACCGCCGGCGCGGATCTCCTCGGCCACCTCCTGCGCGGGTGACAGGGTGCCGCCGCTGCCGTCGAGCTCGGCGCCGATGTCGTTGACCACGACCTTGGCGCCTTCGGCAGCGAACGCCAGGGCGTGAGCCCGGCCCAGACCTCGGCCTGCACCGGTGATGATGACCACACGATCGTCGCAGATGCCCATCAGCAGGCCAGCCCGCCGTCGACGCTGACGATCGACCCGGTCATGAACCTGGCCTTGTCGGAGGCGATGAACGCGAACGCCTCGGCCATCTCGCTGGGCTCCGCGTTCTGCACGGGCGACATCATCTTCGACATGATCGAGTAGTCGCCGCCCTTGGGCAGATCGACGAAGGAGTGGATGATGTTGGTGTTCGTGCCACCCGGCGCGACTGCATTCACTCGGATCCCCTTGTCGCGGTACTCGTATGCCAGCGCCTTGGTGAGGTTGACGACACCGCCCTTGCTGCCACAGTAAGCAGCGCTCCACGGCAGGCCCATCAGACCGGCGTTCGAGGCCGTGTTGACGATCACCCCAGCGCCCTTGGCCAGCAGGTGCGGCAGGCCGTAGCGGCACATGAAGAACGTGCCGTTGAGGTTGACGGCGACGATCTTCTCGAACATCGCCGGGTCCTCTTCGTGACTCCAGGCGAAGTGCCCGATGCCGGCGATGTTGAGCACGATGTCCAGTCCACCGAGGGCCGCGACGGCGGCCTCCATCGTCGCCTCCACCTCGGCGGCCTTGCTGACATCGCACGTGTACGCGTGGGCGACGCCGCCCGCGGCGACGATCTCGGCCGCGGTCTCGTCCGCGCCCTTGACGTCGAGGCAGGCCACCGCCGCGCCCTCGGCGGCGAACAGGATCGCCGCTGCCTTGCCGATCCCCGAGCCCGTGCCGGTGATGACGGCCTGTCGGCCTGTGAAGCGGGTCATGCAGTTCCTCCGTAGGTAGCGCGTAGATCTTTCTTGAGCACCTTGCCCGTGGGGTTGCGGGGCAAGATGTCGACGATTTCGAGTTGCTCGGGGATCTTGTACATCGGGAGCTGGCGGCTCTTGAGGTACTCGACCATCTCGGCCAGGGTCAGCGACTGGCCGTCGCGGAGCACCATCACGGCGCACGCCCGCTCGCCGCTGCGATCGTCGGGCAGGCCGATGACGGCGGCGTCGGCGATCGCCGGATGGCCGTGGAGGAGGTCTTCGATCTCCTTGGCCGAGATGTTCTCGCCCTTGCGGATGATGATGTCCTTGAGCCGACCCGTGATGCTGATCCATCCGTCGCTGTCGATCACGCCGAGGTCGCCGGTGCGGAACCAGCCGTCCTCGTCGAACGCGTCGGCATCGAGCGACGAGTCGAGGTAGCCGAGGCAGACCTGCGGCCCCTTGAGACGCAGCTCGCCCTCCTCGTTCGGGCCGCACTCGTGGCCGTCGATCACGAGCCGGATCAGCACGTCGGGGCAGGCCCGGCCGTCGGTCTCGGCCTTCTTGATGTCGGGATCGTCGACGTGGACCATCGTGTTGATCACCGATTCGGTCATGCCCCAGCCACCGATCAGCGGGGCGCCCATCTCGGCCATCATCTCGGCGTTCAGCGTCTTCGGCTTCGGCGCGCCGCCACCGTTGAAGATGCGCACGTCGGGCATCAACCGCTGGCCGGCCGGTAGGGCACGCTGGGCGGCGAGGTACATCTGCCAGAACACGGTGCCGGCTCCGGCGCACGTGACGCCATGGTCGCCGAGCCACTTCGGTGTCTCGGTCGGGCTGAACGTCTCCACCATCAGCAGTTCGACGCCCGTCTGCATCGCGTTGAACAACCACACCAGACCACCGACGTGGGTGATCGGGAACACGACCGCGGCCTTGTCGTCTGGGCCGACCTCCATGCTCCACTGCATGCCCGCGTTGGACGCCGACATCGTGTGGTCGCTGTGCTTGGCGCCCTTGGGATCAGCGGTGGTGCCGGACGAGTAGAACAGCCACCGGCACTCGTCGAAGGCCGGCACGAAGGGGGAGAGGGTCGACGGGTCACCCTCGGGCAGGTCGGCGTCGGCGACGATCACGTCGACGCCCAGGCCCTCGGTGGCTTCGATCGCCATCGGCGTGTAGTCGAAGCCGCGGAAGACGCCGGGAACCACCATCGCCACGCACTCACTCTGGCGAGCGATGAAGCCCACCTCGCGGGCCCGGTAGATCGGCAGGATCGGGTTCTGGATCGCGCCGAGCCGAGCGAGCGCGGCGGCCAGGACCATCGCCTCGAACCTCGACGGAAGCACCCACGACACGTGTGATCCTGCGCCGATGCCTCGGGCGGCGAGGCCGGCGGCGACGCGTTCGCTCCACGTGCGGTACTCGCCGTAGGTCAGGACGCGATCGCGCTCGTCGATCGCCATCCGCTTGTCGGGAGTGGCCTCGGCGCGCTCGACGATCAGCTCCCACAGGCACTTGCCTGTGGTGTCGATGGTGGTCTCGGCCAGCATCTGCTGCCGTGGCGTCAGCGGTTCGGGTGTCAGCGTGTCCACGCGTGGGCCTCCTCGGTGGCTCGTGGTCGGAGGGCGACCTTGTCGATCTTGCCGATCGACGTCAACGGCAGTCCGTCGACGACGACCAGCGCGTCGGGTGCCTTGTACGACGCGAGGTGGGCCTTGACGAACGCCTGGATCTCGGCGAGCTCGAGCGACGCGTCGGGGCGGGCGACGGCGAAGAGCACGCCGATCTCGCCGAGGCGATCGTCGACCTGCACGCCGAGGATCGCCGACGCGGCGACGCCCGGGTGGTTGCCGAGGCAGTTCTCGACCTCGATCGGATACACGTTGTTGCCGCCGCGGATGTACATCTCCGTGCTGCGCCCGGCGAGGCGGAGGTTGCCGTCCGCGCCGATCCAGCCGAGGTCGCCGGTGTGCAGCCAGCCGTCGGCGTCGATCGCCTCGGCGGTGCGCTCGGGATCGTTCCAGTAGCCGCGCATCATCGCCCGACCGCGCAGGCACACGGTGCCGATCGCGTCGGGCCCGGTGTCGGTGATCGGTTGCCGATCGTCGTCGACGATCTTGACCTCGACGTCACCGTTCGGCCGGCCGACGGTGTTGCAGATCACGTCGACGGAGTCGTCGAGCCGCGTGCCCGTTGCCACACAGGACTCGGTGCTGGCGAAGCGGTTGACGACCGGGCAGTGCAGCTTGGCGAGCATCTCCTCGACCAGCTCCGGCGGCACGCGCGAGGCGCCGATGCCGGCGATGCGCAGGCTGGACACGTCGGTGGTGGCGAAGTCGGGGTGGTCGAACATCAGCCGGTACTGGGTGGGCACACCCTGGCTGACGGTGATGTGCTCGACGTTGATCAACTGCAGCGCACCCGCAGCGGTCCACGGCGACGGCACGATGACGGTGGTGATCACGTGCTCGAGCTCGTCCCAGACCCGGGTCATCGCGCCGACGTGGGCGAACGGCAGCGGCGACAGCCGGCGGTCGCCGGGCGCACTGAGCGGTGCGGCACCGAGCGTCATCGCGCGCAGGCAGGCGTGGTCGAACCACGCGCCCTTGGGCATGCCGGTGGTCCCGCCCGTCCACACGATCGCGACCGCATCGGTGGCCGCGAGATCAACGGGCCGCCCCAGCGGATCGCCGAGGCCGACGTCGGGCAGTGCGCCGTCGAAGATGAACCCTGCACCGCTCTTGCGCACGATGTGCTCGATCTCGGTCGGGCAATAGCCAGGGATGATGCCCGTTGCGATCGCTCCGGCGCGCATGATGCCTTGGTAGGCCACCATGTAGTCGATCCCGCTGGGCAACTGGATGCCCACGACGTCGCCCGTGCGGACAACCTGTTCGTCGATCAACCACGCCGCGAGTGCGTCACCACGCGCGGCCCACTCGGCGAACGACATCCGCACGCCGTCGTGCACGACGGCCTCGCGATCGCCGTGCTGGGCAACGACCGCGTCGAACAGGTCGAGCGTCGTCT
>JAOBWQ010000376.1 GCA_025463425.1 Ilumatobacteraceae bacterium
CGACGTGGTCGATGAACGACTGCATCGTCGGCGAGTCGGCGGGACTGAGCTTGTGCGACGGGATGTGCCACTGCAGTTCCTCGGGCTGGAGCAGCCCGTAGTAGCTGGCGCCGCTGCGCCGTGCGGCTTCGGACGCGATCACGTCGGTCATCTCTTCCAGTGACCCGCCGTGGAACGCCATGAACCCGAACGTCGAACGCAGCTCGCACTCCTCACGCACGCCAGGGCTGGCGAGGAGCTCGGCCAGCATCAGGCGTCGACCTGCTGGGCATGTGACGTCGACGGCTCGGACTCGGTGGGCGGTCTTCCGTCTCGGCGCGTGACCAGCACGTACACGATGCCGATCAGGACGGGGATGGCGAGGAAGAAAGCCAGCCGCAGGAACCCGACCCGCGTCAAGGAGTTCTGCAACCGGTCCTGCCAGTGCTCGACACGGCTGGTGAGACCATCCGAGCTGCGCTCGCTGATCGAGGTGTACCAATACCACGTGAGGTACATGCCGGTGGCGATGAGGAACACGGCGGCGACTCGGTCCATGTAGCGCAGCGCGCCGCGCAGCACGCGGAGGAGACCCCCGCTCGCAAAGGCGAGGGTGACCGTCAACGCGGTGACCATCAAGGCCATGCCGACGCCGTAGAGGACGGTGCTGAGCACGCCGCTCACGAAGCCCCTTGCAGAGAACGATCCGAGCACGCTTGCGATGAGCAATGGGATGCCGCAGCCGATCGACGCGACGGCGTAGGCGACACCGAAGCCGAACATCGAGGCGAACGTCAGGCTGCGTTCCCTGCCCGCACCGATCTCGGGGAGTGCGAACTTCGGTCGCCAGCCGGCGAGCATGAAGCAGCCGACGATCATCACGGCGACGCCGACGACGAGCGACACGTACTTCGCGTTGTCCTGCACGGCCGTGGTGAACACCCGCGAGATCGCGCCGACGATGAGGAAGACGACGATGAAACCACTCGACGTCGCCGCGCTGACGACGAGCGCGCGGACGACGCTGGCCCGCTGGCTGCCCGGCTTCGAACCTTCCAGACCGAGGAAGTACATGAGGTACGCCGGCAACATCACGAACCCGCAGGGGTTGATCGCCGCGAACATCCCCAACGCGAGGCTGTAGGCGAATCGCCCTTCGATCGCGGCGATCACGGCAGGAGCTTGTCCTGGATGGTGGAGCGAATCGTGGCCTCGTCGAGCTCGAGGCCCTTCTGGGCGACGATCGTGCCGTCGGCGCTGACGAAGATCGTGTACGGGAGGCCGGTGATGCCCAGCGCGCCCTGGAGCTCGCCGTCGATGTCGGACAGCAGCTCGTAGCGCACGCCCTTGTCGCTCGCGAACTTCAGCGCGCTCGGCGTGTTCTCCGCAGCGTTGACGCCGATGAATCGCACCTTGTCGCCGAGATCGGACTGGACCTTGGCCAACGCCGGCATCTCGCGCTTGCACGGTGCGCACGTCGTCGCCCACACGTTGATCACGAGCGGTGTGCCGATCAGGTCGGCGGTGGAGATCTTGGCCCCGGTGGTGGTGGTGAGATCGACGACGGGGAGTGGCTTGCCTGCGACGATCTCGTTGGTGGGGATGCCGGTCGACTCGGGGAACACGCCGCTCGACGTGATCGTCACGACGGAGTCAGTGGTTGCTGAGCTGCTCGACGACGAGTCGCCGTTGCGGCTGAGGAGGTAGCCGCCACCCACGCTGATGACGACCGCCGCTGCCAGTGAGGCTGCGAGGACGCGAGTGTTGACAGCCACTTGGTCAGGATATCGACGGCGGGGTGGACGTGTCCGTCCACCCCGCCAGCCGGAATGTGGACCGGGGGTCGCTCGTCAGCGCGCGTCGTGCGACGGGGGGATTCGCACGGCGGCACCGGGCGTTGCCCCGGTCCAACATCTGTTGTCGGCGTCGGTGCGGGTCAGGCGACCCGCACCGGCACCGCGATCGCGTCCTCGTTGATGACGACGATGGGACGGGGGTGCTTGGGTGGACGACCTCTCGGCCGCTTGTTGACGATGATCCGACCGGTCTCGATCAGCTCACCGCCCCACACACCCCAGGGTTCGACTCGTTCGAGCGCGCCCTCGAGGCACGCGACCGACAGCGGGCACTTGCCGCAGATGGCCTTGGCGCGAGCGATCGCGATCGGCTCGTCGGAGAAGAACAGATGGGTCAGGGTGCCGTTGCCGTCGCGGCAGCGAGCCTTGGTCCAGTCCAGACCACCGACGTCGAAGCCGGTGTCGAGCGCGGAGTTGCCGACGAGGATGGTCGGGTCGAGTTCGGTGAAGGTGAGTGCGTACATCTCGGTTCCTCTCGTTTCATTCATTTCGGTGGGGCGAAATCGTTGTGCTGTGGGTTGGGCGGACCGGTTTCGGAGAACAAAAAAGGCCGCCGGGGAAGTGATCCCGGCGGCCTCGGAGCGATTGTGCTCGACGTTTTCGTTACGTCGATCGCTGTCCGAGCCGTCGGGGCTGGCGCTTGTTGCCGGTGATTGCCATGAATGCCACGTTCGTGGAGACGGAGTCGTCGCACGGGGACATCACGGACTGCCAGCCATAACCAAGGGTGAGCTGGGCGACGCCGGCGTGGACACGGACGCGCGCCGCAGCGGCGTGGCCGGCTGCGTTGGGTGCGTACATCGTGCTGCTCATCGGGCGTGTCTTTCGCGAATGGGGACGACGTGGTGCCGAACCGAGTCCAAGGAAACCACAGATGCTGCGTGCGCGCAACTGATTTAATTGCACGCGTGTCACTCGGCTCCGGCGGACCCCCAGAAGGCACGCTGCCGGTGGAACAGTCAGCGGGCCTCGTTCCTCGACCGGAGCAGGGCCGCGTGTTCGAGGCTCGCCGGCGCGTGCGTCTGGGCGACTCCTCGCCGGGTGGTCGGCTGCGGCTCGATGCCTGTGCGCGCTACCTCCAGGACATCGCCAACGACGACTCCCGTGAAGCCGGCAGTCCCAACCCGACGGCCTGGGTCGCACGACGTACGGTGATCCGGGTCGATCGGTTCCCTGAGTACCTCGACATGACGACGTTGTGGACGTGGTGCAGCGGGCTCGGACCACGCTGGGCGGAGCGTCGCTACTCGGTCGTCGCCGATCCGCCGGGCGCGGGTCGGATCGAGGCGGCGACGCTGTGGGTGCACATCGACATGGCCACGATGAAGCCGATCCCGGTGCCAGAGGGCTTCGCCGAGCAGTTCGCCACGGCGGCCAATGGGCGTACCGTGAAGGCGCGATTGCACCTGCCGACCCGACCTGGCGATCCCGCCGACATCGCCCGCCCGGACCGCACCGCGGCGTGGCCGCTGCGCTTCACCGACTTCGACATCCTCGGCCACGTCAACAACGCGGTGTACTGGTCGATGGTGGAGGAGGAGGTCGCGGCCCGGCGTGAACGAGGGCGTTCGGCGGCGGGGCCGCTGATCGTGACGCTGGAGCACCACGACGGGATCGACCGTGCCGACGCCGTCATCCTCACCGTGCGCGACACGGCGCTCGGGTTCGACCTGTGGGTCACCACGGAGACCGGCAAGGTCGCGGCGGTCGTGCGCGCCGAGGGCCTCAGTGGCGGCGCAGCGAGCGACTGATCGCGTCGACGAGACGTTCGGTGCGCTTCGAATCGAAGACCTCGAAGCGTTCGCCGAACTCGGTCCGGGTCTGCTCGCCGATTCGCTCGAGACGCTCGATCAGTTGGCCCAGGGCGACGAGCGCGTCGGGCGGCGCACTCTCACCGGCGAGCTCGGTGGCGATGTCGTCGAGCAGATCCAAATGTACGCGAGCATCCTGGTGCTCTCCGAGGTTGTCCTGGAGACCCTTCAGCTGGGACAGGTACGCGCTTCGGGCCTTGCGTGGCATCAGGCTGCCGAAGCACTCGACGAGGTATCGCAGCTTCTTTGCGTCCTTGCGGAGATCGTGCAGCGCCTCCGCCCCCGACTCGCCATCGATACCTCGTCCGGCGCGCAGCACCTGGGCGTGAGCCTGCTCGAAGCGCTTGGCGACGTGCCGACCGATCGGCCGATCGGCGTGCGCAGGCTGTGTCGAAGGAACCTCCGCGAGGGCCTGCCGCCACGCGGACAACACCTCGGCGGCACGTGCCGATTCGAGCGTCGCGACCATCTCGGCCCGGGCCGCGTCGCGGCGCCGTTCGATGTGTGCCAAGACGTGCGTCGCCGCGGCCCGTCGTTGCGGGCGCAGACCGGAGACGAAGTCGGACCAACCGAAGGCGATCACGTCGAGGTCGCGGGTGGGGCCGGTGGCGGCGGCGAGCCAGGAGAAGTCGCTACGGAACCGCGTTCGAGTGGAGTCCGGGAGCACGCCGTTGGCCTGGCCGATCACCGAGCGGGTGCGGCGTAGCGCGACGCGCAGGTCGTGCACGTGCTCGGGGTCGATGCCGATCGTCGCGCCACGCCAGTCAGCGTCGATCGCATCGGCGAGGTCCGCCAGCACAGCGAGGAACGCGTCGGACGCGGGCTCGGACCTGTGCAGCGACACGTCCATCGGATCGTGGTGGCGGGTGTCCGGAATCGTCATGAGGGTGTTCCAGTGTAGGAGCGCATACTGAGACGATGTCCGAGGAAGTGGAACGCAAGTTCGTCGTCGTCGACGTGCCGGGTGTTCGCGAGCGGCTCGCCGCCGTCGGAGTGCCCCCGTCCGTCGCCATCCGCCAGGGCTACCTCGCCGAGGAGGACGACGTGGAGCTCCGGCTGCGGATCACCGACGCCGGATCCGTGATCACGGTCAAGGCCGGTTCCGGACTGCATCGCACCGAGGTCGAGTGCACGATCACCGACGCGGATGCCGAAGCGCTGTGGCCGAGAACCGTTGGCCGGCGGTTGGAGAAGGTCCGCCACCGCGTCGGTCTCGGCGCCGTCACCGCCGAGATCGACGTCTACGGCGGTGTGCTCGACGGGCTCGTCGTGGTCGAGGTCGAGTTCACGTCAGACGCGGCGGCCGATGCCTTCGCGCCACCAGGGTGGTTCGGCAACGAGGTGACGGGGATGCGCGAGTGGTCCAATGCAGCCCTCGCTCGATACGGCCGTCCCGGGTCCTGACCGCACGGAGATTCGCTCGACGCGACCCGACATCGCTGGTCACGGCCTCTAGGCTGTTCCGAGCGGGCGGAGGCGCGGCAACGCGTTGTCCAAGGAAAGACCATCATGCGCACTTTGCGTTCTCATCTTCTCGTCCTCGCCGCGGGGCCGTTGCTCATCGTCGGGCTCGCCGCGTGCGTGCAGCCCGCTGAAAAGTCCACGTCGTCGGACACCATCGCGCCGTTGGTGCTGCCGACGGCGTCGTACGTGACCGTGCCGCCGACGAGCACCATCGCTCCCCCCGTTGCCGTCGACACCACCCCCACGGTGTTGATCACCGCCGGCACAGTCGCGCCCGGCACGCCGGCGACGAGTGGTCTCGGAGCCGACGTCGGGTCGACGATCACGATCGCCCCGACGGGCACGACGGTGCCCGTGGGAACCGATTCGTCACCGAAGTACACGGTCGTGGCCAACGACACGATGTTCGGCATCGCCCGGCGTTGCTCGATCACGGCCACTGCGCTGGCGTCGTTCAACTCGTGGTCCGATGGCGACAAGCACGTGATCTACCCGGGCCTCGTGATCAAGCTCCCATGCACGCCGAAGCCGACCACGACGAGCACCACGACCACCATAGCCGGCAGCTCCGGTGCCACGACCACCACCGCCGCGGGCACCACCGACTCGGCAACCAGCACCACGTTCGATGCGTCCACCGGCGGCACGTACACCGTCGTGGCCGGCGACTACCTCGCGGGCATCGCGGCGAAGATCGGCACCACGGTGCAGGCGATCGTCGCGGCGAACGGCTGGCCGAACGACAAGCACGTGATCATCCCTGGCCAGAAGATCAAGGTGCCGCCCAAGCAGTGACGCCGTCGTGGAGGCCGGTACTGTGCGGTCGATGAGCGAGCGGCGATGAGTGCGAAGGCAGCAGGTTCGGTTGCGCTGGTGACCGGTGGCAATCGTGGCATCGGGCGAGCGTTCGTCGACGAACTGCGCGCTCGGGGTGCGGCGAAGGTGTACATGGGCTCGCGAGAGCCCGTCGACGACCTGCCCGATGGAGTCGAACTGGTCTCGCTCGATGTCACCGACTCGGAGTCCGTGTCTGCCGCTGCGGCGGCGTGCCCGGACGTGACCGTGCTCATCAACAACGCCGGTCTCCACGCGCGGACCCGCCTGGTGTTGACCGATGATCCAGATGCGGCCCGGCGGGAGATGGAAGTCAACTTCTTCGGCGTGCTGAACATGATCCGTGCATTTGCACCGATCCTGAAGGCCAACGGTGGCGGCGCGATCGTCAACGTGTCCTCGATCGCCGGAGCGATCCCCACCGCGTTCATGGGTGGCTACTCGCCGTCGAAGGCCGCCGGCATGTTCCTCAGCTCCATTGCCCGCGCGGAGCTGGAGCCGAATGGCACCACGGTGACCGCGCTGGTGGTCGGCTCGGTCGAGACGCGCATGTCAGATCACGTGGTGGGCGAGAAGGAGAGCCCCGCCACGATCGCCAAGATCGGTCTGTCGGCCATGGGCCGTGGAGAGCGAACCGTGGACACCGATCAGATGGCCATCGCGGCACGGGCGTCCTACGCACTGGATCCGGTGCGCTTCGAACAGGCGATGGCGAGGATGCTGGACGCGACGCTGGACACCGGCCGCTGACGCGGGTTCGTCGACGGGCTCTGGCCGTCAGTTGACGTGACGGAAGGTCGCCCCGAGTCGGGCGGTGTCCGGTGGCCGCTCGCCGACCGATCGCAATGTCACGGCCTGGATGCCGCCGGACGTCGGGGGAACGAACGTGACTCGCGTGCCGAGGTCGACCGACGTGGCGGTCGATTGCTCGACGTCGAGGAGGTAGGCCCACAGCGCTGCCGTGGCGCTCGGCTCGGCGACACCGATCTCGATCTCGACGACACCGTCGATCAGCGCGCTCGCCGAGGGGCCCGGGGTGATGTCGTCCCAGAACCACTTCGCCCGATCCGGCATCTCGTCGAGGTCGAGCAGGGTGCCACACTGGCGGGGGTTGAGCTGCATGATCGGGTGCCCGAACGCCAGCTCCTCGATCAGGATCTTCACACCTCGCTCGACGGCGCGTTCGCGGATGGGGGCCATCTCGGGCACCTGCACCGCGACGCCGTAGCCGCCCGGTCCGCCGCGCTTGCCGAGCCAGTGGTTGAGCGGCGAGGCGTCGCTCGACGGGCTCAACAGCTCGAGGTACTGATCCGTCCCGACCGGGATCGTCTCGTCGGCGATGCCGTGCTCGAGCAACATCGGATCGGTGAAGCCGGCGGGGAGCCCGTAGGCGGTGCGCAGCGCGGCGCTGTCCGCTGCCGGATCTGCGGTGGCGAAGATGGTCTGCCGAACGAAGGCCCAGGATGTGCTCATCGGGTCAGTGTGCACCATTCGCCCCGACGCTGTCTCCGCGAACCTGGCGAGGTCAGTCGGTGAGGACGTACTCGAGCACGCCGTCGTGGTTGACACGTTCCATCTCACCGGCGAGGCGAAGGTGCTCGAGGTGGGCGAAGGTCTCGCTGTCGGCCATCGCGCCCTGGGCCCGCGCGGAGAACAGATGGGTCGACATCTCCATCACCGACGCGGGACGGGAGAGCTCGACCGATGTGTCACGGAGCTTCTGCAGGCGACCTGCGTGGTGCTCTTTGATCTCCTGAGCACGGCCGGCGAGGTCGGCGAACGGCTTGCCGTGCGCAGGGAGGGCGAGCTTCACCTGCGGGCCGTACGAGCCGATCTTGTCGAGCGAATCGAAGAAGGTGCCGAGTGGGTCGCGGAACGAGCCCAGGCCGCCGATGTGCGGCGTGATCGTGGGCAGCACATGATCGCCGCACAGCATGCAGCCCTCGACCGGATCGAACAGGCAGAGGGGGTCGTCGGTGTGGCCGGGGGTGTGCACGGCCACCCAATCGCGGCCGGCCAGCTTGATCGTGTCGGCTTCCTCGAGCCGCACCGAGGGCACCGGCATCTTGCGCATCCGCGGGAACGCGCGGGCGGCCCGGAACCACATCTTTCGGCGGATCGGCATGTTGATGCCGGGCCCACCCCACGGTGTCGGCTGCCAGGGGAATCGCTTGCCGCGATCGACCTCGTCGTCGGTGGGATCGGGTGTGTGCGCGACGCCGGGCATGTCCTCGATGTCGACGTCGGGGGCCTCCGTCGAATCCCACATCAGGTGGAACGAGCTGTGCGTCACGATGTCGGCACCGGACTGTGAACGCAGCCATCCCGCCCCACCGAAGTGATCGGGGTGGCTGTGGGTGACGATGATCGTGTGCACCCGCTTCAGCGGGTAGCCGGCGGACTTCAGCCGAGCTTCGAGCGCGACGTAGGAGTCCTTGCTGGGCAGTCCGGGATCGACCACGGCAACACCACGCTCGTCCTCGAGCAGGTAGCAGTTCACGTGGCCGAGGCCGGGCATCGAGATCGGCAGCTCGCTGCGCAACACCCCGGGAGCGAGCTCGGTGATGTCGGTGGTGGCCGGCTCCTGCTCCTGCTTGCGGGGGCGGGCTACCTGGTCAGTCATGTGTGCACGGTACAAGCACGCGCCGGCGATCGGCGAAGCATGCAGCGCACGTCACGTCGAATCGGGACACTCAGTCGGCGCCGCGAACGGCGTCCGTCGCGCTCGGCGCGGGCAGGAACGCTCGCTCGCGGTAGAACTGCAGCTCGTTGATGCTGGCCCGGATGTCGTCCAGGGCGCGGTGTGATCCGTTCTTGTGCGGCAGGTCGTTCTTGACCTGCGGATACCAGCGCCGCACGAGCTCCTTGACGCTGGAGACGTCGATGCTGCGGTAGTGCAGCCAGTTCTCGATGTCGGGCAGGTATGCCGTCAGGAAGCGTCGATCCATGCCGATCGAGTTGCCGCACAGGGGCACCGTGCGCTGCACCGGTACGTGCTCCTTGATGAACGCCAAGGTCGCTGCGCCGGCATCTTCGAGCGAGATCGTGCTGGCCTTGATCGCCGGCAGCAGTCCGCTGCGGGTGTGCATGTCGAACACGAACTTGTCCATGATCGCCAGCGTCTCGTCGCTCTGGTGCACGACGAGATCGGGACCCTCGGCGACGATGTTCAGCTCGTCGTCGGTGACGATGGTGGCGATCTCGACGATCACGTCCTTGGTGGAATCCAGCCCGGTCATCTCCAAGTCCATCCACACCAGCATCGGGACAGACTACGACGCCAGGACTTGTGCGAGCGTCCGTTCTCCCATCAGTCCCATGACGGAATCGGTGTCCACGGAGTCGAGGTAGAACACGGCGAAGCTCAGCGCCCACGCCTTCGCCCGCACCCACGTCGCCTCGTCGCGATCGACGAGGCTGCAGAAGTGACGGCGAGCCGGCTCGTCGAGCACGATCCACGCGACGGCCAGATCCGTGGCGGGATCGCCGCCCGTGATGTCGCCGAAGTCGATGACTGCGCTGAGCCTGCCGTTGGACGTGAGCATGTTCGAGGCGTGCAGATCGCCGTGCAGCCACACCGGCGGCCCGTGCCATTCGGGTGCTGCGGAGTACTCGTGGTACCGGGCGACGAGATCGGCGGCGTCGTGGCCGAGCAGACGGCCGGCGGCACCGACGTCGAGGATGCGCTTGGTGATCCGCTCGAACCGAGCGGACAGCGGGCCACCGCGGACGGTGTTGACCGGCGCGTCGTCGGACGCAGGGAGGTGGAGCGCATTGACGAACGCAGCCAGCGTCTCGGCTGCCTCGTGCAGGTCCGTCGGCGGGCTGGCGGAGGCCCGCTCGCCCTCGAACCAGCGGCAGATGCTCCACGGCCACGGGTAGTCGGTGGCCGGCCGGCCGGCGTGGATGGGTACCGGCACCGGCAGCGGCAGGCGTGGTGCCAGCAGGGCGAGGCAGCGTTGCTCGTTGTGGATCAGCTGGGCGGCCACCTCTCGTCGCGGCAGGCGGATCGAGAACTGCCGGTCGAGCCGGTAGATGACGTTGTCCCAGCCCTCCCCGACCAGCTCCAGCGACCCGGACGCGTGCTCGGGGAACTGCTCGGCCAGCAGCCCGCGCACGAGCACTTCGTCGATCGCGATCTCTGCGGGCGGGTGACCGAGGCTCATCGCGCGACGCTACCGGAGGCCCTTCGCGCTGGGTGGTTGCGTCACAAAGCCTCCGCTTCGCCGCGCCAGTAGCCTGGCTCCGATGCCGACCGAATCACTCGCGCTGCTCAACCCCGCCACCGAGGAGCTGATCCTCGACCAGCCGCTCGCCACGGCGGCCTACGCCGATGCCGCGATCGCGAAGGCG